>CAZTZX010000001.1:0-26972 GCA_964618175.1 uncultured Syntrophomonas sp.
CGAGTAGCTCTGGCCAACTTCCAGAATCCTTCCGGACTTACGCAAACGGGCAATAGCCTGTTTCAAGTCTCTAACAACTCGGGTGATCCCCTGATAGGTGCACCCGGAGATGAAGGCATGGGGGCGGTACTGCCCAGCAGTTTGGAAATGTCCAATGTTGATCTATCGGAGGAATTTACCGATATGATCGTTACCCAGAGAGGCTTTCAGGCCAATTCCCGTATAATTACTACTTCCGATGAAATGTTACAGGAACTGGTTAATCTAAAACGCTAGCAGATAATCCTCCCCGGGGATTTATTCCCCGGGGAAGGCAATGAGGTGAAACTTTGATCTATTTGACCCGGCTTAATGGCGATAAGGTTATGGTCAATGTTGATATGCTGGAAATGCTGGAAGAAACACCTGATACGGTGGTTACTTTGACCACGGGTAAAAAATTTGTGGTCAAAGAATCAACCCGGCAGATCCGTGAGCAGGTCATCGCTTTTCGTAAGCTGATTGAGACCAGGCTCAAGAAATAGAAGTCCAGGAGGGATGCAGGTTGTCGGAAGAAAAGCCCGTAGAAGTTACAACTAAGAAATCTGATCTTAGGATCATTGTTATCGGACTGGTTTTTTTCCTGGTAGCTATGGCGGGTACTTACTTTTTCATTAACAGTATGATGGCTCCCCTGCTGCCAGAAAAAGAGTCGGAAAAATCAGAAACGACTACAGGAAATTTGGTATCTATTGGCGAATTTACTACTAATGTGAATGATGTGGCCGGGAGTCGTTTCTTAAGAGTGGAAGTATATGTCGAAGTTTCTAAAGAAGACAAAAAGAATCAGGAAATAATAACCGAGGCCATGCCCATTATACAAGACACTATTTTAAGCATTCTTTCCTCGAAAACAGTAGCCGATCTTGATGTGCGTAATCGCGACAACTTGAAGGGGCAAATAAAGAACGAGCTTAATAAACAAATTGGTTCTAAAATTATACAGAATGTATACTTTACCAGTTTTATAATGCAGTAGCCCTTATTTATGTAAATGACAAGGGGGGAAAAACGTGAGTGAAGTTCTGTCTCAATCGGAAATAGATTCATTGTTATCTGCATTAAGCAGTGGATCAGTTGACGCCAATGAATTAAAACAAGAACAGAGCAAGAAAAAAATAAAGGTTTACGATTTTCGCCGACCCAACAAGTTTTCAAAAGATCAGATCCACACCTTGCATGTTATTTTTGAAAACTACACACGGTCACTGGGAACTTATTTATCGGCGCAACTGAGAGCACCAATTCAGATGGATATTATCTCCGTAGAGCAGCTGACCTATGAAGAGTTTATTCGCTCTATTCCCAACCCAACTATTTTAAATATTTTTTCGCTCTATCCCTTGGAAGGCAGTGCTATCATGGAAATCAATCCCAGCATTGGATTTGCCTTTCTGGATCGATTGCTGGGGGGACCGGGTGATACCATCAATAAAGTGCGCGGCCTAACCGAAATCGAACAGACGGTTATGGAGCGCCTGGCTCAAAAAATGCTGGATTATCTGTCCGAGCCGTGGGGCAGCATCATCGAATTGGAGCCCTCGCTGGATCGGATTGAGACTAATCCGCAGTTTACCCAGTTGGTGTCCCCCAGTGAAATTATGATTATCATCTCGCTGGAAACCCAAATGGGTGAAGTAATAGGCATGATAAATATCTGCATTCCCTTTTTGGTTCTAGAACCCATTATGGATAAGCTGAGTGTGCACTATTACTATTCAGCTTCTAATCCCAAGACTAATGAGGAAAGCATTGCCGTTATACAGAGCAAACTTCAAAATACCGAGATACCAGTTAAGGTTCTTTTAGGCAAAACCACTATTACCGTCAGAGACCTGCTGGATCTCTCGGTAGGAGATGTGATTCCGTTGGAACGAAGTATTAATGAGGAATTGGAAGTGGCCATCGGCCAAACCACCAAATTTCGCGGTAAACCTGGTGTTTGGGGTAATAAGCTTTCCCTACAAATATCTCAGGTTTTAAAGGAGGGAAACCAAGATGAGTGATGGCATTTTGTCTCAGGAAGAGATTGATGCTTTATTAAATGGTGACAGCCCGCGGGAGGATTCAATCGAAACTCCAAGATCTTTTGCCATAACCGATTTTGAAGAGGATGCTCTAGGTGAAATCGGCAATATTACCATGGGAACGTCGGCTACCACCCTGTCTACACTGCTGAGAAAGAAAGTTTCCATTACTACGCCCAAGGTAACCATTACCACCCCTGAGCAGTTGCGTAGTGATTATCCGTTGCCTTATGTAGTGGTAGAAGTTGACTACACCCAAGGGCTGCAAGGCTCAAACATCTTGATTGTCAAGGAGTCTGATGCCGTAATAATGTCGGATCTAATGATGGGTGGCGAGGGAAGCATCAACCAAACTACCCTATCAGAAATCGATATGAGTGCGGTCAGCGAAGCTATGAATCAGATGATGGGTTCAGCCACCACCAGTTTGTCTTCTATGTTCAATCGACGCATAGACATTGCTCCTCCCGCTCTTACTCTGGTAGATTTGGGTAAAAACAGCCTGGATTTTTCCAGCGAATACGATGAACTGGTGGCCATAAAGTTTAAAATGGAAATAGAAGACCTGGTTAACAGCGAAATAATGCAGATCATACCGGTTGAAGCGGTTAAAGGCATGATGACCTTACTACTAGGGAACAGCACTGAAGAATCTGGAGCAGAGGCAGTTTTAGATCTACTAGAGCCAGAACCTGAAGTGCCCGCTATGTCAATTTCGCCGGATGTTGTGCCTGAACCAGAGATCCCGGTCAATAACCAGGCCTGGGAACAGCCCTACTACCAGAGCGAACCATCATCGGTTCGAAAAAATCAGCAATTTGCAGTACAACCGGTTCAGTTTGCAAATCTGCAGGAACTTTCTGTTAACAAGCCTCCGCAGAATATTGGCCTTATAATGGATGTTCCCCTGGATGTATCGGTTGAGCTTGGCAAAACTCGCAAAACTATCCATGATATTTTAGAACTTCACCAGGGAGCTATTATCCAATTGGATAAAATGGCCGGTGAACCGGTTGACTTATTAGTTAATGGTAAATTGATTGCTAAGGGTGAAGTGGTAGTAATAGATGAGACCTATGGCATTAGGATCACGGCCATTATCAGTCCGAGTGACCGGATGAATAAACTTCAATAAGCAGGAGGGCATTATGGGAAAGAAAGTATTAGTAGTTGATGACGCGGCCTTTATGCGCATGATGATCAAGGACATTCTTACCAAGAATGGGTATGACGTAGTGGGAGAAGCCGAAAATGGACAAGTAGCAATTGAAAAGTATCGCGATCTTAAACCTGATCTGGTTACCATGGACATCACTATGCCGGAAATGGACGGTATTGCGGCAGTGAAAGAAATCAAATCTCAGGATTCTACAGCCCGGGTCATAATGTGCAGTGCCATGGGTCAACAGGCTATGGTTATTGATGCTATTCAAGCGGGAGCCAAAGATTTTATTGTAAAACCATTTCAGCCCGAACGGGTACTGGAGGCCGTAAGCAAAGCCCTGGATTAGACGAGAGCGAAAGCAGGAAGTTATGATACGATTTCGTAACAAGTCAACCCTAATTATATTATTGGTCCTTATTATGCTGCAGATAGCAGTCTTGCCTGTCCTAGCTGCGGATATGGACAAGCTTAACCAGGAACTAGACAGCCAGCCGCAAGAAGTGGACAAGCCTAATTTAGTAGTAGAGTTTATTAAGTTGTTGGTGGTATTAGTATTAATTGTGGCAGCGGCCTGGTCTATTATCAAATTGTTCAGTCGTCAAGCCACTTCCCGGATGCAAGGAACGTGGCTACATGTTGTTGATGAGGTCACCCTGGGTCAGAACAAAGGCATCATACTATGTGAAGTGGGAGAAAAAGTCTTTGCGGTAGGGGTAACCGATCACAATATAGCAGTGCTTTTTGAGGTTACCCATCCCAAACTGTTAGAAGAAATCAGTATAGAGATGGATAGTAAACCCATTAACCCATCATCAGCAGGGCTGCCACTTCTGTGGAACAGTCTTAGCAGTAGATGGAGAACGGCTGTACCACGCCGATTACCGGAGAATAAGAGAACTGACTTTCAAACCCTTATGGAAGAGCAGGTGAAGAGAATCCAAAGTATATCCTCTACATCCATGGGAGGGCCTTCGCACGATGCTGACAAAAAATCGGAACTATAAGCTAAAATGGCTATGGTTAACTTTGCTGGGTATTGTGTTGGTTGGATTCTGGACGGGACTCCTAGCTAGTCCGGTTTTGGCTGAGCCTTTTGAGCTTCCCAATATTAACTTACAAGTCGGCGGAGAGGATAATCCGGATGCTTTGTCCACCACACTTCAGTTGATTGTTCTCTTAACTGTTTTATCTCTGGCACCGGCCATTGTAATTCTGCTTACTTCTTTTACGCGCATAATCGTGGTGCTTTCTTTTCTCAGGTCTTCCCTGGCCACCAATCAAATGCCACCTAACCAGATTCTGATAGGGCTGGCCTTGTTTCTTACTTTTTTTGTGATGGCCCCCACCTTGCAGGAAGTGAATCGGGAGGCCCTGCAACCACTCTTGCAGGGGGAAATTTCGCAAGAAGCTGCTTATACAAGTGGGATGGCCCCCCTTAGAACATTTATGTTTGAACAAACCCGCGAAAAAGATCTAGCTTTATTTGTTAAAATGGCCCAAATGGAGCGGCCTCGCAATTTTGAGGATATTCCTAATTACGTGTTAATACCTTCTTTTATTATAAGTGAACTAAAGACAGCGTTTCAGATTGGCTTTATTATTTTCATACCATTTCTGATAATTGATATGGTTGTGGCGAGTTCATTGATGTCAATGGGTATGATGATGCTCCCGCCCATGATGATATCGCTGCCTTTTAAAATACTATTGTTTGTATTAGTAGATGGCTGGAATTTGGTGATTCAATCGCTCATTCAAAGTTTTGGGTAGGTGAGTTTTATTTATGTATGAGAATTTGGTTTTGGGTGTAGCCAATGAAGCTATGGTCACCATATTGCTGGTGTCAGCCCCCATTCTAGGCGGTGCTTTAATTACCGGGTTGCTCATCAGCATCCTGCAAGCTACCACGCAACTGCAGGAAATGACCCTGGTTTTTGTGCCTAAGATTGTAGTGGTAATGTTAGTTATTATTATCTTTGGGCCCTGGATGTTAAATGTGGTCACTGGTTTTACTTCCAGTCTATATGCATCAATTCCGCAATTTGTGACCTGGTAAGGGTGGTAGGGTAAGATATGCCATTGCCGATAGACGGGTTTTTATTGTTACTGGGACGATTATCAGGTTTATTCATAAGCGCACCTATACTCAGCAGCCGGCAGATGCCCGGCCGTATAAAAGTATTGGTGCTGGTCTTGTTATCGGCAACACTTAGTTTTGCAATACCTATTAAGACTGCCGTTACTATTGATACCCCCGGTGTTTTTTTAGCGGCGGTGGTTTTGGAGATAGTAGTGGGTGCGACCATTGGCTTGGTGGCTTACGTGGTATTTGGAGCTATTCAATTAGCAGGACAGTTGATGGATATGCAGATGGGATTTGGGATTGTAAATGTTGTTGATCCCGCATCAGGTACCCAGATTCCTTTGATGGGAAACTTAACTCAGACCCTGGCCTTGTTAATCTATTTGGGTATTAACGGTCATCACTATCTGCTGCAAGCAGTTGTGCAAAGTTATCAGATGGTGCCGGTGCTGGGATTTCATATGAATACCCCTTTTTTTGAACTTCTGATGACGATTGCGACACAGATGTTTGTGATTGCGGTCAAGATTTCCGTACCCATCATAATTGCTATTCTGGCAGCCGATATCGCGATGGGCTTTATGGCTAGAACTGTTCCGCAAATGAATGTATTTATTGTCGGCCTTCCCTTAAAGATACTGGTGGGATTACTGAGTTTAACGATCATGATGCCTGTTTACTTATGGCTTTTTAATCTGCTGTTTGCCAGATTTTTTACTTATCTGGATCAGATAATTAGGGCGATGGGAATTGGATAAATAGAATGAGTGAACTGCAACCCTGGCTGGTTGACCTGCAGCTTTTTGCAGATGATGGGGGAACCGGCGAAAAAACTGAACAGGCTACACCGCGGCGTCGTCAAGAAGCACGCCGTAAAGGGCAGGTATTCAAAAGTACTGACTTAAATGCAGCCATCATTATGGTGGCTGGTTCAGTAGCCATTTATTTATCATACCCTAACATAATACAAAGTCTGCAGGATTTTACATCCTTATATTTGCTAGAGCGTACTATTCAGGATTTTTCGATTCAATATACCGTCGAATTGTTGCGGGAAGTGCTGTATCTGCTGGCCCAATTAGTGTTGCCTATAATGGCGACCTGTTTTCTAGCTGCTCTGCTAATTACCTATTTGCAGGTAGGCTTTATTTTTTCAGGCGAGCCCTTGACTCCGAAACTGGAACGGCTGAATCCGGTGCAGGGTTTTCAGAGAATTTTCTCTAAACGGGCCTTGGTAGAGCTGATCAAATCCCTGCTCAAAGTAGGGGTGACTGGTTGGATAGTGTATTCGGTCATCCGTAAGTATTATTATATCTTCCCACGTTTTTTGGATATGGAACTGATGGCTACTCTGCAGGCTTTAGCCCAAATCATATTTGAGATGGCCATGAAGGTGGGTGTCTTTTTTATTGTCATCGGTGTTCTGGATTATTTTTACCAGTGGTATGAGCATGAAAAAACCCTGAAAATGAGTAAGCACGATGTTAAGCAAGAGTACAAAGAGATGGAAGGTGACCCGACCGTAAAGTCGCGTCAGCGCCAGATCCAAAGAGAAGCAGCCATGAGGCGAATGATGGCAGAAGTGCCCAAGGCTGATGTAATAATCACCAATCCAACGCATTTTGCCGTAGCCCTTCAGTATGAAGTTAATGCGATGGATGCCCCCGTAGTTCTAGCCAAAGGGCAGGACTTTATGGCGGCAAAAATTAGGGAAATTGCCAGTGAAAACGGGGTAATGATCGTCGAGAATCCACTTTTGGCTCGAACTTTATACTATTCGGTTGAAATTGGACAAACCGTACCCGAAGAATTATATCATGCCGTGGCAGAAGTCTTAGCTTTTGTCTACCGGCAGAAGAAAAAAGTCCTTTAGGGAGGATTTTTAATGGAACAGAAGTCTGGTTGGTTGAAATTTATCGCTGAAAGAAGCGATGTACTGGTGGCTTTTATGGTGGTGGGAATAGTCATGATGATGATTATCCCTATGCCCACCTGGTTGCTGGATATATTACTGACCTTTAACATCTCTTTTGCTCTGGTCATTGTAATAGTAGCGGTGTTTAATATCAACCCTCTGGATTTTTCGGTTTTCCCGTCGCTTTTGCTCATCATGACCCTGTTTAGGCTGGCTTTAAATATCTCTTCTACACGCCTTATCATGCTAAACGCACAAGCAGGAGAGATTATCCACACCTTTGGGTCATTTGTGGTTGGGGGCAACATGGTGGTCGGGTTCATAATCTTCCTGATTCTAGTGGTGATCCAGTTTATTGTTATTACCAAGGGAGCAGAAAGGGTCGCCGAAGTGGCCGCTCGTTTTACTTTGGATGCTATGCCGGGTAAGCAAATGGCAATCGATGCTGACTTGAATGCTGGTTTGATAAACGAAGACGAGGCGCGTGAACGCCGCAAGACTATTCAAAGAGAGGCCGATTTTTATGGCGCCATGGATGGTGCCAGCAAATTCGTCAAAGGAGATGCCATTGCCGGCATTATTATCGTAATAATCAACATTGTGGGCGGTCTTATAATTGGCATGGTGCAGCGTGGCATGCCGGCAACTGAGGCGGTAGAGGTTTATACTATACTAACGGTCGGGGATGGGTTAGTCACCCAGATTCCGGCTCTGCTTATTTCTACCGCTACTGGTATTATTGTTACCCGCAGCGCGTCGCAGTTTAGCTTGGGCAGAGAATTGTCTCTGCAGATATTCAGCTATCCAAAAGCCTTGGGCTTGGCAGCTATTATACTTTTCATTATGGGATCTATCGGGATGCCTCGCTTTCCTATGTATGCTCTGGGAACATTTTTCGCGGTACTCTATTTGGTGAGCCGCAATGCTCTTAAGCCGGAAGAAAAGGCGGAACTGACAGAGGATGTGACTGAAGCTGAACAAATAAAGCGGCCCGAAAACGTAATGGAATTGCTGCAGGTCGAAAAAATGGAAATGGAGCTGGGCTATGGGTTAATACCTCTGGTTGATGCGGATCAAGGCGGAGATTTATTGGATCGCATTGTCATGATAAGGCGGCAGTGTGCAGTAGAACTTGGATTTATCGTACCCCCTATACGCATACGGGATAACATGCAGTTAAAGCCCAACAGTTATCTTATCAAGATCAAAGGAGCCGAAATAGCCAGTGGTGAATTAGTACTAGACAGTTATTTGGCCATTGGCCCAGATATCGAAAAGGATATGGATCTATTAGGGGTAGATACCACTGAACCAGCCTTTAGTTTGCCCGCTCGTTGGATAAGTACTGCCCAGAAGGATCAGGCAGAAATGAATGGCTATACTGTGGTTGATCCTCCTTCAGTCTTGGCTACCCATTTGACATCGTTGATAAAGAGTCATGCCTTTGAACTCTTAGGGCGTCAAGAAGTACAGAATATGGTAGATTATATCAAAGAGCAAAACCCTGCGGTTGTAAGTGATTTGATGCCTGATCTAATCAGTTTGGGCGAATTGCAGAAAGTACTATCTAATCTGCTACGCGAGCAGGTCTCAGTTCGAGATTTGACGACAATTTTAGAAACTTTGGCCGACTATGGTCGTTTAACTAAAGATGCCGATGTCCTTACCGAATATGTTCGCCAGGCATTGCACCGGCAGATCACCCATCAGTATGCGGGCGAAGATAGAAAACTGCAGGTGTTGACACTAGATCCATCCGTAGAGGATATTCTGAGAGGTTCAATTCAGCAAAGCGAATTTGGTTCTTATCTGGCGGTGGATCCTGATGTAGCCCAGTCAGTAATTGATAAAGTGAAGCATTATCATGAAGATCTAATCCGCAAGGGCACCACTCCAATAATTTTGTGTGCTCCCATTTTGAGAATCTATTTTAAGCGTTTATTAGATCGGTTCATGACCGATTTAGTAGTTTTATCCTATAATGAAATTGACTCTCAAGTTCAGGTTGAGGTGGTTGGGATGGTGACAGCATGAAAATTAAGAAATTTATAGCCAGTGATTACCGCGCCGCTATACGCCAGGCTAAAAGTGAAATGGGACGCGATGCCATAATTCTTCATTCCCGCCAGGTTAAACGAAACGGAATTATAGGCTGGTTTACTCCTCCTCGAATAGAGATTACCGTAGCCATGGATGATACTCTGCAGGTTTATGCCGACCGGACCAGGCAAGACATGGCTGCTGCTTCCTGGCCACCGGTTGCCCCGGCCCCCCCGGTCCCTCAAGCGCCTCTTCTGAAGACAGATACGGCCAAAGAAATGGAACTCTTGGAAGAGATCAAGCGCATGAACTATCTTATGATAGAGATGAGAAATCAGTTGCATGAGGTAGAGAGTATTAAAGGTTTGTCCCAACCTGTGCAAGGTTTTTACCAAACGCTGATCTGTAACCGTGTAAAACCTGAGGTGGCCATGAACATAGCCACCAGCATTCAGAATCGGTTGCCACAGGATCACGGAATTGAAACCGGGTGGGCTTACGAAGTGTGTCTGCATACCTTACGTGAATATGTCCAAGACATTAGTCCCATTAGTGTTAATGATCGCAAGACTGGCAGCTTGGTGTTTATGATTGGACCGACCGGAGTAGGAAAGACCACCACCATAGCCAAGCTAGCTGCCAATATGACTTTTTTAGAAGGCAAGAAAGCTGCCTTGATTACCCTGGACACATACCGTATTTCCGCTACTGATCAACTGCGTACTTTTGCTGACATAATGGGAATTCCGCTCAGTGTGGTCTTTTCGGATGCTGAGATAATGGAAGCCGTGGACAAGTATCAAGATAAAGATATAATCTTGGTGGATACTGCGGGAAGCAGCCCCTTTAATCAGGAACAGATGAGTAATTTAGAGCGCTTTGTTAAAGTAGCACAGCCTGATGAAGTCATATTAGTCTTAAGTGTTACTACCGATAGTGAGGATTTATTGAAGATCTATCATCAATTCGAGAGTATCGGCATTGATAAGATCGTTTTTACTAAACTTGATGAAGCCATGACCTATGGACAGATACTCAATGTTATTTTTGAAATCCGGAAACCGATAGCCTATTTAACCACCGGACAAAATGTGCCAGATGACATTGAAATCCCAGATTCCACCTGTTTGGCCAGGATGTTTTTGGGTGAGGAGATTATGCAATGAAGGATCAAGCAGAGCGCTTACGAGAGATGGCCTACCAAGCCCGTCAGCAAATTGAAGCCGAGTTACTACAGTCTCATCGCTCTAGAGTTGTAGCTATCAGTAGTGGTAAAGGGGGAGTAGGCAAAAGCACCCTGGCTCTTAACTTGGCTCTTGTTTTATGCACCCAAGGCAAGCGAGTTTTGCTTTTAGATGCTGATATGGGTATGGCCAACCTGGATATTATGCTTGGTATGGTGCCCAAATATAATCTTTTCCATATGATTCAGGGGAAAAGAAGTCTGGATGATATCATAATTCCCGGGCCGCAAGGTATGTCAATTATTCCGGGAGGATCAGGTATTCAGGAACTGGCCAATCTTCCTGCTGGTGATATGAAAAGATTGCTGGTTGAATTAGGTAAGTTGGACAACGATTATGATTATATGATTCTGGACACCGGAGCTGGAATATCCCAAAATGTTACGACTTTTATCTTAGCTGCTGACGACGCTATTATCATCACTACTCCTGAGCCTACTTCTCTTACAGATGCTTACGGAGTGCTCAAGAGCATGAACCGCGCTTGCTATGAAGGCAACGTCTATCTGGTGGTCAATCGTGTCAGTGACGATTCCGAAGGTATTCTGGTAGCGGAAAAGTTTAAAATGGTTACGCAAAAATACCTGGATGTTGATCTGGTAGATCTGGGTCACATCATCAATGATGGCATTGTCAGTGAAAGCATCCGAAAACAGCAGCCATTTGCAGAAATTTATCCTCGTAGTCGGGCCACCCGCAATATAGAGCGGATTGCCGAAAAACTCTTGGCAGCAGCCAATGGAGAGGAATCTCTATCGGAGTTACATGAAACCAAACCAACGGGAATAAAGAAGTTTTTCAGGCGAATCCTAAACAGTCTGCAATAGAGTTTCAAGGGGGGATGGCCCAGATGGGTGAAGTCGATTTAGGGGTAAATCAGCTGATAGAAGTCGAAATTGAGTACAATGAAAAGAAGGCAATATTTGCTAGCCGTGTCGAAGGAATTAAAGACACTTCTATACTAATAGCCGCGCCTATTCGCAAGGGTATACTGCTGATGCCATCCAACGGTCTTGAGATTATTATACAGTTCAGGCAGCGTGATACCCTTTGGGGATTCAAGAGCCAGGTACTCGCCAAACGCCTGCGGCCGATTCCGGTATGGCTGATAAAAAAACCGCTTAGTTTTGTTAAAGTAGCCCAGAAACGTAATTGGGTTCGGTTAGACATTAGTTTACCCTTAAACTTTGAATATTTGGATAGAGACGATGATAAGAAATATCAGGGGTTTACTGTTGACATAAGCGCCGGTGGACTTCTATTGAGTAGTTCTTATCAATGCCATGCCGCAGAAAGGTTAAAGATTGAGTTATTCCTGAAAGAGGAAAAGCCGGTCTCTTTGGTGGCTAGGGTGGTGCGTGCCTTTGATAAAGACGAAAAGGCTTTGCATGGATATCGCGTAGCCTTGGAATTTGAGGACATAAGTGAGATTCAGCGTGACAGGATTTTTAAGTTTGTGTTTAATAAACAGCGTGAAAATATACGTAAAGGGTTGCCTGATTGAGGGGGGATTTTCATAATGGCAATACGTGTTCTAGTAGTTGATGACTCCGCCTTTATGCGAAAGGTAATCAGTGATATTGTTAATAACGATCCTCATCTGGAGGTCGTAGGCAAGGCCAGAGATGGGGGGGATGCTCTGAAAAAAATTGCCGAACTAAACCCGGATGTTGTCACTATGGATATAGAAATGCCCAGTTTGGATGGACTTTCTGCCCTGAAAGAAATAATGAAGACTCACCCGGTACCGGTCATCATGATCAGTAGTTTAACTCAAAAAGGTGCCGAGCAGACTTTTCAAGCTCTGCAACTGGGGGCGGTAGATTTTATAGCTAAACCTTCCGGCCAAATATCGCTTGATATCGACACAGTTAAAGACGAAATAATTAGTAAAATTAAAATTGCGGCAGGTACTAAGAAAAAATTGGCGAATTTTAAGTATCAGACGGTAATAGATCCAGTTCGTTCCATGACTAAGTTAAAGAAACCGGATCAAAGCTCGACGTTGGATAAATTAATACTTATCGGCACTTCAACGGGAGGGCCCAAAGCTCTTCATGAAGTAATACCCAGGCTGCCGGCTATCACTAATGCGGCTATTCTGATTGTTCAGCATATGCCGCCCGGGTTTACGCGATCTCTGGCCGAAAGACTAGACTCACTTTCACAGATAACGGTGAAGGAGGCGGAACACGGCGAAAAAATAATACCTGGCTGTGCATACATTGCTCCGGGTGATCATCACTTGACGGTTAGCAGACCTGCTTCTGGTCTGCGGGATTTGTATATTAGTTTAACCAAGGACCCACCTCGAGGGGGACATCGGCCGTCAGTTGAGCCTATGTTGGAGTCAGCCGCCCAGCACTTTTGGTCCGATATGATCTGTGTAATTATGACCGGTATGGGCAATGACGGTAGTCAGGGAGTTCGGTTAATTAAGGAACGCGGCGGTAGAGTAATTGCCGAGCATCAGTCTTCCTGCATCGTATATGGTATGCCTAAAGCAGCTGTTGAAACAGGCTGTGTTGATAAAATAACGGTACTCAAAGACATCAGCAGTGAGATCTATAGAATGCTGTAAAGATAGGCGTTTGTAAATGTGAGATCTGGAGGTGGTTGGCCTTGAAAATGGACATGGCACAATATTTGGATGTTTTTCTGGAAGAGTGCAAAGAACACTTGGGCAATCTGAATCAACAACTGTTGGTTTTAGAGAAAAACGCCGGCGACTTGGCTGCCTTAAACGAAATATTCCGTGCTGCTCATACCTTAAAGGGTATGTCTTCTACGATGGGATATGAGGATTTGGCTGATTTAACGCACCATATGGAGGATGTACTGTCAGATCTTAAGGAAGGACAGTTGCAGGCAGATTCACATGTAGTTGATATCTTGTTTCAATGTCTAGATCGAGCCCAACTGATTATTGACCAAATTGAAAACATTGGTACTGCTGATCACGACAACCAGGATCTTATTGAGATATTGAATAACATAAAGGGCGGGCATTATTCGGAAGTCATTCCCGCAAGTGAAGACTTGCTGAAGCTTGATGTGGCAAATGTGCTGGAGCAATCATTTGATTTTGCCCTCAATGCCTATGATCTTACGGTGTTAAAAGAGGCAGTCAGCAGAGATTATCAAGTCATAGCTATACGAATATTCGTTGATCCGGGCTCATTAATGAAATCTGTACGGGCTTTTATGGTATTCAAGGCCTTAGAAGAAGATTGTGAGGTATTGAAATCTATTCCGGCGGTACCGGAGTTGGAAGACGGTAAATTTGATCAAACCTTTGATTTAATTGTGATAACCCAACTACCCGTAGATGTGATAATCGATCGACTGGAACACATATCCGAGGTTAGGGTGGACAGCTATCAAGTGCTAGATGTTGACCAATTAACAGTTTCTCGACCTAAAGAAGTGGAGATACAAACCAAAGATCAATCTGAGGAAACTACCGATATCAAAAAGAGCCATAAAACAAAACAGACGGTGCGAGTAGACATTGATCGTTTGGATAACTTAATGAACTTGGTGGGAGAACTGGTCATGCATAAAGGCCGTTTAGGCCAAATTGCCACTAGCCGCAAGATAGTCGAGTTAAACGAGACTATGGAGCAGATTGATCGCATCAGTACTGATTTACAATCAGTTGTAATGAAGGTACGCATGGTGGCGATAGAACAGGTTTTTAATCGTTTCCCGAGGATGGTCAGAGATTTAGCCAAGGAGTTAAACAAAGAGGTGGAATTCCTACTGGAAGGCAAGGAAACTGAGCTGGATCGTACCGTTATTGACGAGATAGGAGATCCCCTTATTCACCTACTACGTAACGCTATTGATCATGGCATTGAAGCACCAGCGGTGAGAGCCCAAAATGGTAAACCGCGCCTAGGGACTATCATCCTGCGGGCTCGCCATGAAGGCAATAATGTCTTTATTGAAGTGGAAGATGATGGAGCAGGAATAAACACCGATCGAATTAAAAGAAAAGCTATAGATAAAGGACTAATAAGCGCCAAAGAAGCTGAAGAGATGACCAGTGAGCAGACAGTGGAATTGCTCTTCAGCCCTGGTTTCAGCACGGCCGAAAATGTTACCGACATATCGGGCCGAGGTGTGGGCTTGGATGTAGTGAAAAGCAAAATAGAGTCTCTAAATGGGGAAATGCAGGTAGAATCAACGCCGGGACAGGGAACTAAATTCAAAATTAAGCTTCCGCTGACCTTGGCGATTATTCAGGCCTTAATGGTGTCAGTTCGTGATGAAATATACGCTGTTCCGCTTAGCTCAGTGAATGAGACTACTATACTTATCCAGGAAGATGTTAGACTAATTCAAAATCAGGAAGTGATTGTGCTCAGAGGTAATGTCCTACCTCTGTATCGTCTAGATAAATTGCTAGAAAGTTCAGGGGAAAGTCAATCGGATGAACTATATGTGGTCGTCGTTCGTAAAGGAGACAAACAGATCGGACTAGTGGTAGATACCCTAATCGGCCAGGAGGAAATTGTTATCAAAACTCTGGGTAAGGTTCTGGCTGGTATTCCAGGTATTGCCGGAGCCATTGTTGCCGGGGACGGCAATGTGCGCTTGATTCTCGATATATCCACTTTGTTTTAGAAGGGAGGAGCATTATGCAGGATGTAATTGATATCCGGTCAAAGGATGATTATCAAGAAGACGATGAGATGCAGGTAGTTGCATTTCGACTTGGTAATGAGGAATATGCAGTTGATATACTTTTTGTACAAGAAATAATTCGTTTGCTGAATATCACGAGAGTGCCTCGTTCTGGGGAACACATTGAGGGAGTCATAAACTTACGCGGTAATATAATTCCCATTGTCAACCTGCACTTCAGATTTAACCTGCAAACCTCTGAAAATCAGGAAGCTAAGCGCATTATTGTATTCAAATTAGATGAATTTCAGGTGGGCATAATCGTGGATGAGGTTTCGGAAGTTTTACGTATCCAAGGCCAGAGCATAGAACCGGCTGCTAAAGTCTATGGTACATTGGAAGCTGATCATATAAGAGGCATTGCCAAGGTGAATGAACGGCTACTAATCCTTCTTGACCTTGCCAAAGTCTTTGAGGCAGGGTGGTGAAAAGCGTGAGTGATTATCAGGACTTATCAAATATGCAGATGGATGCCTTAAAAGAGATTGGCAATATCGGGGCGGGTAATGCGGCTACGGCTTTAGCCCAAATGATTAACAGCAAAATTGATATGAATGTTCCCGAGGTAAGCATATTAGAATTTGATAAAGTTCCTGAGTTAATTGGAGGCGCTGATATTTATGTGGTCGGAATTTACCTGACCGTATCAGGTTCGGCTCCAGCTAGCTTACTATTTATTATACGGGTAGAACAAGCTTGTCGTCTGGTAGATATGATGATGGGACAACCAGTCGGGCATACCAAACCACAGGAAATGAGCGATATGGAATATTCGGCCATGATGGAACTAGGTAATATTATTTCCGCCACCTACTTGAATGCCTTGGCCATGTTTACTCAACTTACTATGGCCCCGTCAGTGCCAGCCCTGGGAATGGATATGGCAGGTGCCATATTAGATGCGATTTTGGCTCAGTTTGGAGAAGTAGCTGATCATGTTTTGGTATTGGAAACCCAGTTCAAAAAAGATTCAGAAGATGTAGTAGGACATTTCTTCATGCTGCCTGAACCTGGTTCACTGGACACTATTTTAACTGCGCTTGGGGTGAGTCATTAATGGCAAATATTATTCAGGTCGGAATGGCTGATCTGAAATTGGCAAAAGCACCTGATAAGCTGATGACAGCTGGACTAGGTTCGTGCATAGGTATTTGTGTTTGCGATCCAACTGCCAAGGTGGGTGTGTTGGCACATATAATGCTACCCAATAGCACCCAGGCTAAGAACGCACAAAATCGTGCTAAATTTGCTGATAGTGCCATTCTGATGCTGCTGGAGGAAATGGATAAAAAAGGGGCCTCCAGATCCAGACTGCAGGCCAAAATAGCAGGTGGCGCACAAATGTTTAAATTTTCAGGTGAGAGCGATATCATGAAAATCGGCGAGAGAAATACTCAGGCTGTTATTGAACATTTAGAAAAACAGCACATTAGGTTACTAGCTAAGGATACCGGTGGAAACTTTGGACGCACCATTACCTTTGACGTTGAAAATGGTAGTTTATTAGTAAGAACCATAGGACATGGAGAGCGGGTTATTTAAGTGAAAACCGACATGAGTACAGTATGGAATAACTTCAAAGAACATGCTCAGTTGGAAGCCCGGGATGAATTAATAATTCATTACGCGCCCATGGTAAAATATGTGGCTAATCGCCTGGCCATTAATCTATCTTCCGTCGTGGAAGTGGATGAGTTAATATCTTATGGCATTGAGGGACTAATGGATGCCATGGAAAAGTTCGAACCTTCGCGTAATATTAAATTTGAGACCTATGCGATAACTCGCATACGAGGATCTATGATAGATGGTTTGCGCTCTATGGATTGGGTACCGGTATCGGTTCGCCAGAAAAGCAAGGAATTGGAGAAAACCTACCTGCAATTGGAAAGCCGCTTGGGTAGAGCAGCCACCGATCAGGAGGTGGCCAAGGAACTGGGCATCAGCGAACAGGATTTAGCGGTACTATTAAGAGAAGTAGCCAGCACGACGATAATATCATTAGATGACTATATTCCAGGAGACGAAGGTGAGGACAAGAGACGGCGCATAGTTGAGATGCTGCAAGATGAAAACGTCGTTGATGCCCTGGAAATGGTGGAGATACAGGAGGTAAAGGGTCTGTTGGCCAGTTCAATTACTAAACTTCCTGAAAAAGAAAAGACAGTAATATATCTATATTATTATGAGGGCTTGACCTTAAAGGAAATAGGACTTACCTTAAACTTATCAGAGTCAAGAATATCTCAACTTCATACTAAAGCGGTTTTAAGGCTCAGGGGCAGTCTGAGTAAAAAGAAGCATTTAGTAATCTAGTAAACCTGGAAGGGGGATGTAAGTGTCTGAATCTAACCTTAATATAGACGGACAAGTTAAAATCAGCTTTAGTCCGGGTAAAATGCATGCCTTCCTTGAAATCTCAGCGCCAGTTGGCTCGGGAGCCCCGTGTAAACGTGAGCAGATATTAAAGGCGCTCCAAGACAACGATATTACTTATGGTATTGATGATAAAGTGATCGATCAGGTTCTCCAGGAGCAGAATTGGAACAAAAAAATGTTAGTAGCCAAGGGACTTGAACCGGAGGATGGTGTTGATGGAAAACTAATCTATAAATTCCCCCTGGTAACCGAAAGATTGGTGCCCAAGGAAGATGAAAAAGGAAATATTGACTACCATGAGCGGGGATTAATATTCAATGCAAAAATGGGTGAAGTGCTGGTGGAGAGAATTCCGCCCACTGACGGAACCCCTGGCCGAGACGTAACCAATCGAGAAATTCCATCCAAACGTGGGCGGGACTGGCGCTTACCACGGGGCAAAAATACTGTGGTCGATCAGGAGGAAAGAAACCTTTATGCCAACTGTGACGGCCATGTTACGGTAGTCGACGGAAAGGTTATGGTTGATTCGGTTCTGGTGATCAGTCAGGACATTGATTTTGGTACCGGTAATATTGACTTTTTGGGCAATGTAGTTATACATGGCAATGTTGCTACTGGTTTTAGGGTACATGCCACTGGAGATATAGAAATTAAGGGTTTTATTGAGGGTGCTGAGGTTATAGCGGAAGGATCTATTGCAGTCAAAGGTGGGATAACCGCCGCTTCGAAAGGGTTGGTCAAAGCAGGGCAAAACATCTATGCCCGGTTTATAGAAAACTCGCTTGTCGAGGCTGTTGGAGATGTGATGGTGCGTGACTCTATTATGCAATCTCAGGTTCGCAGTGGGGGCAGTGTAATAGTTTCTGATCGCCGAGCTATAATAGTGGGGGGAGTTATTCAGGCTTTTAATTTGGTTCAATCCAAAGTACTTGGATCGCAACTGGCTACACAGACGGTGATCGAAGTGGGGGTCAATCCTCTTTTAAGACAAGAATATCAGAACTTAATGAAAATCAAGGCAGAGAAGAAAAAGGTCTATGATAATTTGAACCAAAATCTGCAGACGTTTCAACGCAGTGCTGTCCCTCTAGATAGTTTGAGTGACAAAAGAAGATTTGCCTTGATCAAGATGTTGGATGATTTTAAGAGTCTGCGTCAGGAAATGTCTTCCTATGAAGAGCGGTTGGCCTTTTTAGAAGGAGAATTCGAAAAAACTCATTCTGCCAAAGTCCGAGTTTCGGAGGTTGTATATCCCGGAGTGCGGATCACTATTGGCCAATCAGTTTATATTGTAAACGACCCCATCAAATATGCAGAATTCATATATGAAGGTGGAGAAGTTCGGCTAACGTCCCTTAGCTAATCAGGGGGGAAATGCGATGACCATCCGCAGCGTTGATATGCAGGTCTTGGTGCAAAAGGTCGGCGAAGTTACCAAACTACAGCAAACAGAAAAAACCGATCAGCAGGTGAGACAGCAGGCTTTCCTGGAGCAGATAGCTCAGCAAACTGAGCAGACCAGCAAGTCTGTCAACCAAACGCCTGCCAGTGAAGCAGCCTTAATAAGGGAGAAGCAGGAAGAAAAGAAAAAAAAATCTCCCCCTAAAAAAAACGCTGGCTCGAGTGAGTCTGATGAAGAAGAAGGCACTAATTGGGCAAGTGATCCAAATCGAGGATCCAACTTAGATATACGAGCTTAAGGATGTGGGAGCGTGACCGGTTTACTTGTTGTCAGTATTATAGTGTTAGCGTTGACCCTAGTAGTAGTAATCCACCATAGGCAGTTTCTGGATAGTTATCGGCAGGAATTACTGCATACGCTGCAGGAAAGCCAGGCGGTAAAATCCGACCTGGAAAAACTTTTGAACCAGGCAATTCAGTTATCTGATCAGATAACTGCCAAACTAGAATACCAGGTCCTGGATCAGTCTAATAATACCGGTAACAACGATGATAACCGCCAACTTTATTCTGAAACAGTTTCTAATGCTAGTAATCACGAACAGAATGCGGATAACAATAATGAACAACCTGGTGAAGTTGATCAGGAGTTACCTTTGTTTTATCATCAAGTTTTAGCATTACACCAACAGGGATATGCTATAAAAGACATTGGCCGTAAATTAAACCTGGGCCGCGGCGAAGTAAGTCTGATATTAAATATAACCCAGAAACGTCGAGTTGTTTGAGTTGCAAGCACTCCTGACTGACTTATTAGAGGCCCGCCTGACAAACCTATACTTAATGATGCGCTTGCCAAGAGTCCGCCGATGAGGGGGCTTATATTTTTGCCCTGATGAGCGGCTTACCACTTGACTTTGAAAGCCATAACAATTGCTATTGATTTAGATCCGGAAACAGAAGCCTGGGCGAGTAGATTTTTCGATAGGTTCTTGCTTTTTGCATATTAAAACCTAATCGAAAATCTTGCAAAAGCGCCTGCGCTCTGGTATATTAATTTTTGGTAAACACATCACACACGCTGGTGGACTTTCCAGCTCGGTGCTGTTGAAAAACAGTGGTTGGAAAGGTTGAAGCAGCGGAGGTAAAACAAAAAGGAGGATGAACTATGTCAGTTATTACCATGAAACAACTCTTGGAAGCAGGAGTACACTTCGGACATCAGACCCGCCGATGGAATCCCAAAATGGCTCCTTACATCTACATGGAGCGCAACGGTATCTACATCATTGATTTACAACAGACCGTTAAAAAATTCGACGAAGCCTATGAATTCATTAAAAGCGTAGTTGCGGAAGGCAAAGGGGTACTTTTTGTCGGCACTAAAAAACAGGCGCAGGAGACCATCCGAGAAGAAGCCGGTCGCTGCGAGATGCATTTTGTAAATCAGCGTTGGTTGGGCGGCATGCTGACCAACTACCAAACTATTCGCGCGCGAGTATTGCGCCTCAAACAATTGGAGAAGATGGAAGCTGAGGGAGCTTTTGATGTATTAACTAAGAAAGAAGTCGCCCGTCTGGTGAATGAGAGAGAGCGCTTAGAGAGATTTTTGGGTGGCATTAAAGAAATGGATAAACTACCCGGGGCCGTTTTTGTGGTTGATCCCCGTAAAGAAAAGATAGCCGTGGCAGAAGCCCGCAAGTTAAACATTCCGGTAGTGGCTATTGTAGATACCAATTGTGACCCGGATGAAATTGATTATCTGATTCCCGGTAATGACGATGCTATTAGAGCCGTGAAACTTATATCCTCCAAGATTGCCGATGCCGTGTTGGAGAGTAAACAAGGTGAACAGGTAACGGCCTAAGAAGCCAACAGCGGGGGTGAAGTATAATCACCCCCTTTTTCTTAAATATTTTAGAGGAGGTTGCCACAGTGATAACAGCGCAGATGGTTAAGGAACTCCGGGAGAGAACCGGAGTAGGAATGATGGACTGTAAAAAGGCTTTACAAGCTACTGAAGGAGATATCGAAAAGGCGATCGACGAGCTTCGCACTAAGGGTCTGGCTAAGGCGGCCAAGAAGGCCAGCAGGGTAGCCAGTGAAGGCACCATAACTTCTTATATTCACGGTGGTGGCAGAATCGGCGTGCTGGTGGAGATAAATTGTGAAACCGATTTTGTTGGTAAAACCGATGAGTTTAAGCAACTGGCCCATGACATTGCTATGCAGATCGCTGCATCTAATCCGACCTATATCAGTAGAGAAGAAGTGCCTCAGGCCGTACAAGAGCATGAAAAAGAAGTTTTGCGTGCCCAGGCCTTAGAAGAAGGTAAACCGGAAAAGGTAATTGATAAGATGGTAGAAGGCCGTCTCGAGAAATATTTTAAAGAAAATTGCCTTTTGGAACAGCCTTATATAAAAGATCCTGACAAGACCGTACAGCAAATGGTTCTGGAGATGGTATCCAAAATTGGCGAAAATATTAATATTCGTCGTTTTGCTCGTTATGAAGTAGGAGAGGGCATAGAAAAAGAACAAGTGGACTTTGCGACCGAGGTTATGGCACAGATTAAATCAGAATAGCATGAGGATCTGGGAGGTAGAGACTTGAAATACCCCAAATATAAACGGATAGTACTGAAACTAAGCGGTGAAGCCCTGGCGGGTACTAGAGGGTATGGAATTGATCATGACGTACTTACTTCAATTTCTCGTCAGGTAGTGGAAGTAGTTGAACAGGGTGTTCAAGTTAGCGTTGTAGTCGGTGGGGGCAACATTTGGCGGGGAGTAGCAGGTAGTTCCCAGGGTATGGATCGCGCCACTGCTGACTACATGGGCATGCTAGCCACGGTTATAAATGCCTTGGCCTTACAAGATGCCTTAGAAAAGGAAAACATGGGAACCCGTGTTATGTCGGCTATCGAGATGAAGGAAGTTGCCGAACCCTACATAAGAAGGCGAGCCATAAGACATCTGGAAAAAGGTCGAGTAGTCATTTTTGCAGCTGGTACTGGCAATCCCTATTTTTCCACCGATACCGCCGCCGCCCTTCGCTCTGCTGAGATCGAAGCAGATGTAATTCTAATGGCTAAAAAAGTAGATGGAGTTTACGATGCTGATCCCGTTACCAATCCTAATGCCCAAAAATTCGCTGGTTTGAGCTATATAGATGTGCTTAATAAGGGACTAGGTGTTATGGATTCGACGGCAGCGTCTTTATGTATGGACAATGGTATACCGATAATTGTTTTCGATCTAACCCAGGAAGGTAATATTCTAAGAGCTGTTATGGGTGAAGATATAGGTACCTACGTTGGGAGGTTAGAAAATGATCAATGATATTCTTAGCGAAACAGAAGACAGAATGCAAAAAACCGTTGAGCATTTAACTAAAGATTTAGCAACCCTAAGAGCTGGCCGGGCTAATCCCGGTATGCTTGACAAAGTGATGGCTGATTATTATGGAGAGCCAACGCCACTTAATCAACTGGCTAATATAACTGTACCGGAAGCACGTCTACTGGTCATACAGCCCTGGGACAAGAGCAGTATCGCCAGTATTGAAAAAGCAATCTTAAAATCAGATCTGGGGATAAATCCCAATAATGACGGCAACGTTATTCGCATTGCTATACCTCAGTTAACTGAGGAACGCCGTAAAGAATTAGTGAAGGTAGTAAAGAAACGCGGTGAAGAAGCCAAAGTAGCAGTGCGAAATATTCGCCGTGATGCCAATGACATGATGAAATCTAGTGAAAAAGAAAAAATGATTTCTGAAGATCAATCCAAGAAGGGCAACGACGAGATCCAGAAAACTACCGATAAATATATTAAGGATATTGATGTAATTCTGGTAGCTAAAGAAAAGGATATTATGGAAGTCTAGCCAGACAGTTAACTAGCATGTATTATAGTAATAGATATTCACTTTACCCCCGAAAACCGGGGGTTTATGATTTTGGGAAGAAGGGTGAAAAGTGAACCGTACTGCACCCAACTATAGTCAGCTTATTAACAAGGATAAACTTCCCCAGCATATAGCTATCATCATGGATGGCAACGGCCGATGGGCTAAAAAGCGTTTTATGCCGCGTACCTTTGGGCATCGTGCTGGTATGAGTTCTTTGAAACAGGCGGTGGAAACCTGTACTGAACTGGGAATTTCCTGCTTGACCGTTTTTGCTTTCTCCACTGAAAATTGGAAAAGACCCCGCGATGAGGTCAGCTATCTAATGAGCCTGTTGATGGAGTATATAAATAAGGAAATCGAAGAATTACATCAAAATGGTATACGTCTGCAGGTTTTGGGTGACTACCGCAGCCTCCCTACCGACAGTGTACGGGTTATTGACCAGGCCTTGCAAAAAACCGCTGCTAACCAGGGAATGGTACTCAATATTGCCCTAAACTATGGTGGCCGGCATGAAATCATCAGAGCTGTACAACAGATAGCGATCCAGGTTAAGCAGGGAAATTTGGATCCAGAACAGATCAATGAAGAGCATTTTCAGGAAGCTTTATATACAGCGGGACTACAGGATCCCGATCTGCTGATCAGGACAGCAGGGGAAATGAGAATAAGTAATTTCTTGCTCTGGCAAATAGCCTATGCTGAACTCTGGTTTTCTCCTGTAATGTGGCCAGAATTCAACCGGGAAGAATTGCTTAAGGCCATATGGGAGTTTCAACAGCGTGACCGCCGTTTCGGAGGATTAAACGCAGATAGACAGGGAGATTCTTATGCTTAGAACCAGGGTTATTACGGCTCTTATTGGGATCCCGTTGCTCATCGGAATACTATATGCTGGGGAAATGTTTCGCATCGGGTTCTTTTTATTGCTAGCCCTAGCGGGTATGTATGAATTTGCGGGTATGATGAAGGAAGCCGGTAGGCCAGCTCCAGTACTGCCCGCCCTGCTATTCGCCATGGCTTTCCTATTAGTAGAGGTGGTAGCATATCCCTTAATGCCGTTATTATTCATAACCTTGTTTTTAGCAGTATTTAAGGCGGTGACCAACTATCCCCATACATCCTTTGACAATACGGCTATGGTCATGTTTTTTGGGGCTTATATGGGGGTTTGTTTATCATATGCTATCAAAATATCGGTTATGGAACAGGGTGCTGCCTGGTGTTTGCTGGCCTTTTTCTTAACTTGGGCCAGTGATATTGGTGGATATATGGCAGGAAGTAAGTGGGGAAAACACAAACTGGCTCCCCAGCTAAGTCCCAATAAAACCTGGGAAGGTTCACTGGGGGGAATATTATTGACTTCCCTGGTAGCCCTGCTGTTTTTTAGCTTAACGGATATGGTAAACTTAATAAATGCATATGCTTTACTACTAGGTGTGTTGGCAAGTGTTGCCGCTCAGTTCGGAGATTTGTTTATGTCTGGAGTAAAACGGTTCTTCCAGGTGAAAGACAGCGGCCATCTGATACCCGGTCATGGGGGAGTACTCGATCGCTTCGATAGTTTTTTGGTGGTAGTGCCGCTTGTTTACTTTTTCCTTCAATACCTGGGCTGAAGAAACGGGGGATAATTGATTGGATCCTGAACTGCAAAAAAACCTTAAACTGTTGGTCAAAATGACCGTGGTAGTTCTTACTCTGGTAATTATATATCTCTTGTTGGCCTATGTGTTTCCAGTTCTAGGAAAACTATTAGTTTACATCCTCATTCTATTTTTACCTTTTATTATCGCGGTCGCCCTGGCGGTTGTGATTGAACCCATCGTGGCATTTTTTGAGAATCGCTTGCGGATGAGACGCAGCCTGGCCGTAGTTTGTAGCCTGATTCTGGCAGTGGGCGGGTTGATATATTTACTTTCACTGGCTATTATCAAGATCGTAAAAGAACTATCCGGATTGTATACCTTAATGTTGTCATACTCTGACCAGGTAATAAACCAAATCATGGCAACAATAGCCGACTTTCGCTTATTTTATCTTAGCTTGGATCTTGCTCCTCAATTACAAAAAAATCTGGAGGATAATCTGCAAAGTGTATCCGATGTTCTGCAGAGCGCAGCCAGTGCGCTTATCAAATACTTAGTAGATGTTATTGCAGCTCTTCCCGGAGCTTTTGTAGTAATACTGATAGCTATGGTGGCTACTTTCTTTATTATTAAAGATCGCGCCTTATTGCGTACCTTTATTCTGCAGATTATTCCGGGGAGTGCCCGTTCGCAGTCACGCGATGTTATTGCCGAATTATTTCGAGCCTTGATCGGCTTTCTAAAAGCTTATGGCATTTTAATCAGTATAACAGCCATTATTGTGATCATTGGGTTGAAAATAATAGGGGTGGAATACGCATTTACGATTGGCATTGTGACCGGGCTGTTGGATATATTACCGATACTGGGCCCGGGTGCCCTTTTTGTTCCCTGGGTAATTTGGGAATTGATCACGGGGAATACCCAGTTAGCAGTGGGCCTGCTGATCTTATATACAATAATTTCAGTTACACGGCAGTTCTTAGAACCGAAAATAGTTGGCGACAACATTGGAATTCATCCGCTGGTTACCTTGATCGCCCTATATGTAGGTCTGAAAATTGCTGGTGTAATGGGAATGATTGCTGTGCCGGTTTTGGTAGTGATTTTTATGGCTTGCTACCGAGCGGGTGTTTTCGATCGATTTAACTGGAGGAAAACGGATTAATGAAGCTGATTTCACTACTGGGTTCTACCGGATCGATTGGGCAACAAACCCTGGATGTTGTGGCTCATCATCCGGATCTTTTTAAGATACAGGCCCTGGCTGCCCTGGATGAAGTAGATTTACTCTGTGAACAGGTAGATCGGTTTGACCCCGCCTATGTGGTTCTATATGATGCTTCTAAATACCAGCATCTCAAAGACCGTTTGCCGGACACGGTGCAGATACTTACTGGTTTGGAGGGCTTGTGTCATATATCTTCCTTGGAAGGAATCGATATAGTGGTCGTGGCAATTAGCGGTGCAGCTGGTATTCTACCTACCTGGGAGGCAGTTCAGGCAGGTAAACGCATAGCATTAGCCAATAAGGAAACTCTGGTTGCCGCCGGGGATATCATTATGCCCCTATGCCAGGATACTGGCAGCGAACTGATTCCGGTCGATAGCGAACACTCCGCTATTTTTCAGTGCCTGAGAGACGAACATAAGTCACTGCAGCAGATATGGCTTACTGCCTCCGGGGGACCTTTCCGTTCCTTCAGTTACGAACAACTGCAGGAAGTAACAGTGGAAATGGCCTTGCAGCATCCTAATTGGTCAATGGGGCCCAAAATAACAGTCGATTCAGCTACTATGATGAATAAAGGATTGGAAGTTATCGAAGCTCACCATCTATTTCAGGTGGGTTTTGACAGAATACAGGTACTGATCCATCCGCAAAGTATAGTTCACTCCATGGTGGAGTATGTTGATGGTTCCTGGTTGGCTCATTTGGGAGTGCCCGATATGAGGATCCCCATCCAGTATGCCCTAACTTACCCGCTGAGGTTCACTTCCCCTACCAGGCGGTTGGATTTGACCAGCAGGCAGGATTTACATTTTGAACAGCCTGATATGGAAAGGTTCCCGTCTTTGCAATTGGCCTATGAGGCGGGTAGAACGGGAGGCACCATGCCGGCGGTATTGAATGCCGCCAATGAAGTAGCCGTGCAACACTTCCTGTTAGGAAACATAAAATTTACGGACATACCTGACTTGGTTGCCCATGTTATGAGCCACCATCAGGTAAGAGCGGTCACATCAGTGAACGATATATTGCAATGTGACCAGAATGCTCGCGAATTGACTTGGGAGCGAATCGCCAAAAGGAGGATAAATTAGTGTCCGTTTTGATAACTATCATTATTATTGCCGTGTTAATTTTGGCCCATGAATGGGGTCACTTTATTGTAGCTCGCCGCATAGGTATTCCAGTTTACGAGTTTAGCCTGGGATTTGGCACTAAGCTGCTATCGACTACCCGCAATGGAGTACAGTATTCGCT
>CAZTZX010000001.1:27072-59611 GCA_964618175.1 uncultured Syntrophomonas sp.
TGAGCGCCGGTGATCACATCATAAGTGTAAATGGAGATCCGGTAACGACCTGGTCGGAGTTTACGAAAATGATCGCCGGATCACGACCAGGCGAGGCACTTAACCTCCAATTAGAGCGGGATGGGCAAATAAAGAACCTGAAGGTGATGCCTGATGATCAAGGAACAGGCGGCCAACCTGCCATTGGAGTACTGAACCTGGTGAACTATAATAAACTCGGCATATGGGACTCTGTCAAACTAGGACTTGAGCAGACCTATCAATTGACTGTTCTCTTATTATCCTGGTTAGGTACTCTATTTACGGGAGGGGCCTCAACTTCAGACCTGGCTGGGCCAGTGGGTATAGTTAGTCTGGTTGGGGAAGCCGCTCAAATCGGCACCGTATTTTTGCTTAACTTTGCCGCCTATCTGAGCATAAACCTGGGAATTCTTAATCTGTTGCCTATTCCAGCTTTGGATGGCAGCCGAATCGTCTTTTCCGTTGTAGAGGCGATACGCCGAAAACCTATGGAACCAGAAAAAGAAGGGTTTGTTCACTGGTTAGGCTTCTTATTCTTAATGCTCCTGATTGTTATTGTCACATTCAATGACATTTTAAGACTAATTAGAGGATGACTTTAATGCGTAGCAAAACCAAAGTTATTAATATCGGGGGGGTCTGCATTGGGGGTGACCACCCCGTAGTAGTTCAATCCATGACCAACACTGATACCAGAGACGTTAGAGCGACCGTCCAGCAGATCAAACAGCTGGAATCAGTTGGTTGTGAAGTTATTAGAGTAGCGGTACCGGATGGCGAAGCCGCTGAAGCCATTGCTAAGATAGTAGGGCAGATCAACATCCCACTGATAGCCGACATTCATTTCGACTACCGACTAGCCTTAAAAAGCATTGCCTCCGGGGCGCAAGGACTGCGCATCAATCCGGGCAATATTGGCGAGTCCCAACGAGTTCAGGAAGTAGTTCGCAGCTGTCGGGATAAGGGTATACCGGTCCGCATAGGAGTGAATGCTGGATCTTTGGGACGGTCTCTGCTGGCCAAGTATGGAAAAGTGTGTGCCGAAGCCATGGTGGAAAGTGCCTTGGAGCATATTAAAATCTTGGAAGACATGGATTTTACCGATATAAAAATCTCTTTGAAATCTTCATCAGTATTGATGACGGTGCAAGCTTATCAGATATTATCCCAGCAGATAGACTATCCTCTACATGTTGGCATTACCGAAGCTGGCACTATGGAGCGGGGATTAATTAAGTCGGCACTTGGCTTAGGGCTGCTCTTATACCAAGGCATCGGTGATACCATCCGGGTTTCCCTGACTGCCGATCCGGTGGAAGAAGTATGGGCAGCTTATGAAATCTTACGGAATTTGGGCCTGCGAAACCGTGGTGCCGAGCTAATATCCTGTCCTACCTGCGGGCGTTCGGAAATAGACTTGATCCAACTGGCCCAAGCAGTCGACGAGAAAATCAAGTTCGTTCCTGATCCCATTAAAGTAGCCGTTATGGGATGTGTTGTTAATGGCCCCGGTGAAGCGCGCGAAGCTGATGTGGGCATAGCCGGGGGAAGGGGAGCAGGACTGCTGTTTCGCCGGGGAGAGATTATTAAAAAAGTACCGGAAGCTGAATTAATAGATGAATTAATGGCAGAGATTGATAAACAATGTGGACAAGGGGGTACAGGTAATTGAAGTTTTCTGAGTTGTTTTGTCCTACACTGCGCGAGGTTCCCAGCGAGGCGGAGACAGTTAGTCACCAACTGTTGCTGAGAGCCGGCTATATTCGTAAGGCTGGTGCTGGTATCTATTCTTACCTGCCTCTAGCCCAGCGGGTGCTAAGAAAGATAGAGGCTATTGTGCGCGAGGAAATGGATAAGGCTGGTGGGCAGGAGGTTTTGATGCCCATAATTCAGCCCCGCGAACTGTGGGAACAGACTGGGCGCTGGGATGTTTATGGTGAGGAGATGTTTCGTTTAGTAGATCGTCATCAGCGTTACTTTGCTTTGGGGCCAACTCATGAAGAGATCATTACCAGCCTGGTGGATGGAGATGCCCACTCTTATCGGGATTTGCCATTATTGCTCTATCAAATCCAGAATAAGTATCGCGACGAAATTCGCCCCCGTTTTGGATTAATGAGGGGCCGAGAATTTATTATGAAAGACCTCTACTCCTTCGATATTGATGAGGAGGGGTTGGATGTATCTTACCGTAAAATGTATGCTGCTTATAATCGCATTTTTGAGCGTTTAAAACTTCACTATCGGGTGGTGGAAGCCGACAGTGGCGCAATTGGTGGTAATGAAAGCCATGAATTTATGGTTCTAGCCGATACTGGTGAGGACGAAATTGTATTTTGCGAAAGAGGCGATTTTGCTGCCAATGTCGATAAGGCAGCCTGTGTGTTTAGAGATGATGGTCCTCATGAAGATAAACAAGCTATGCAAAAGATCCATACTCCTGAGATGCGTACTATTAAGGATCTGGTTGAATTTACCGGACAACCTGAACAGCGCCAGGTTAAAACCCTGATGTATTACGCTGATGGCCAGCTGGTAGCGGCCATACTCAGGGGTGACCGGGAACTCAACGAGATCAAGTTTAAAAACGTGCTGGGATGCCAGGAATTGCATATGGCTGATGATGCATCGGTTCGCGCCGCAGTGGGAGCTGGATTTGGGTCTCTGGGACCGGTGAGTCTTAATGTTAAGGTTTATGCTGACCTGGAAATAGCGGGAATGAGGAATTTCACCTGTGGTGCCAATGAGGATGATTACCATTATACTAATGTGAACCCCGAACGTGACTTCGTACCAGAAGATTACGTTGATATACGCAATGCGGTAGTAGGAGATTCATGTCCGTCTTGTGGACAACCTCTGCATACTGCCCGTGGTATTGAGGTAGGCCATGTATTCAAGCTGGGAACCAAGTATTCGCAGGCTATGAATGCTACCATTCTTGACCAGCAAGGACAGGCGGTACCAATGGTTATGGGCTGCTATGGCATAGGTATTTCGCGAACTATGGCAGCAGCTATTGAACAGAATCATGATGAAAACGGGATAATCTGGCCCATGCCGATTACCCCTTTCCAGGTAATTATCGTACCGGTTAACGCTAAAAAGGAAAATCAGATGGAAACGGCCCTTTCTCTGTATACCGAATTGCAGGAGCGGGGTTTGGAAGTGCTGCTGGATGACCGGGATGAACGGGCCGGGGTAAAATTTAAGGATGCCGATTTAATTGGCATACCAGTGCGCATCACAGTTGGACCTAAAGCATTGCAGGATAATCAAGTCGAAGTGAAGAAAAGATGGGAGAACGAAATCTATAATATAGCCATTGCTCAGGTCACCGATACCGTGGTGGACTTCATACGGCAACGGTAAATCTGACCGGGATGTGAAGGTATGTCGGTTTATGAGATTATTTTTAAGTTAACTCTGGCAGGCATTTTGGGTGGTTTAATTGGTTTGGAGAGGGAGAGCCTAAACCGTCCTGCTGGTCTGCGCACTTACACTCTAGTATGCGTAGGTTCAGCTTTAGCCATGGTAGTCTCTTTGGACATGTATTTTCAGTATTATCAGACTGTGAATGCTGATCCAGGCCGAATTGCGGCTCAGGTGATCAGTGGGATCGGTTTTTTGGGCGCCGGTACCATTATGCGCGAAGGAGCAACTGTACGCGGACTGACCACTGCCGCCGGACTCTGGGTGGTGGCCTGTATTGGTCTGGCCGTTGGTGCGGGGCTTTACATACCCGCCATAGCCACCACAGTTCTTATCTTGTTTATCCTGATATATTTTATACATTTTGAAGAAAAATTTACCGGTATGAGGGAATATAAAGGATTGCTGATGCTGGTAGAAGACCGGCCTGGACAGGTGGGGATCATTGGTTCAATCCTGGGGGATATGGATGTATTAATCAAAAACATACAGCTGACTCGCCTGGAGGACAATGACCTGGAAATTGAACTTTTGATTCAGCTGCCTCCCAATATGACCATTAATGAAGTAATAGATGAATTGTCAGCCGTAAAAGGCTTAAGAAAGATTGATCGTTTGAACTAGAAGTGGGAGGAGATTTTAATGAGGCAAGGGAAAAGCCTGGTGCAATTCAACTCCTGCTTTGCTAACAACCCTTACTGGGAGAATGCCACTTTTGAGCGAGTGGAGGTATTTGCTGAGCAGAAGCGCTGGAAGCTAATAATCGCGATGGAACAACCTATACCGGTTGTTGAGATCCAGACGGCTGAGCAGATTCTCTTAAAAGAATACCCTTTTCTAGATCAAATCAAGCTATTACCTTCTCTATCCAACAGCAGTGAGCATTTGACCTCGCTGTTTGAAAAACACCAATCAGAACTGGTGTCCCATCTGTTTAATAATTCAAAAATACCATTAGCCCCATTTACAGTCGATGAAATGCGTTTAGACTTCCATCCAGCCAACGAAGCCCAACATCAAAAATACCTGGATCATGAAATTTGCAGCCGATTGTCTGATTGGTACTGGCAGGAGTATCGGTTACCGGTCTTGGTACGGGTTCTGCCCAGCTATAAACATGCTTCACTGCCGGAAATCACTGTTATAGAGCCATCCCAGGGCAATTGGTTACCAGAATTCGAATCCTCTACCAAGCGCTCTGCTAATGACAGACGCATTCGCCCCGACCGCAAATTGTCCGAGGCTAAGACCATGCCGGTAGCTGACCTGCAGGAAGGCCTGAAGACGGCCATAGTGGAAGGCGAGATTTGGGCCAAGGAAATCACAGCTTTGCGTGATGGACGCCAGGTAGTCACCTATAACCTGACTGACTATACTGATTCTATTATAGTTAAAGCCTTTTTGGATCGCCCCCAAGATGACACTATTCAGGTGGGCGAATGTATCAGGGTCAAGGGGGGGGTTCGTTATGACACCTTTGCCCGCGAAATTGTATTGTTCATGGACAGCTATGTTAAAAGAGAAAAACAACTGAGAACAGATCAGGCCGCTATCAAGCGCGTTGAACTCCATGCCCATACTAAAATGAGTGCTATGGACGGATTAACGGAAACAGCAGCCTTGATAGAACGGGCTGCTTTCTGGGGCCATCCCGCTATTGCTATTACTGATCATGGCTGTATTCAAGCTTTTCCGGATGCCTACCAACAAGCTAAAAAACATGGCATAAAAATACTCTATGGAGTAGAGGCCTACTTGATCGAAACCGATCGCCGCCAGCGTCCTTTTCATGTGGTACTTATTGCCTGTAATCGCAGTGGCTTAAAGAACCTTTATACTTTGATCAGTACTTCCTATCTGGATCATTATTATCGCCATCCCAAAATCCCTCGCCAGAAACTGGCCCAATACCGAGAGGGAATTCTGGTGGGGTCAGCCTGCCAGGCTGGTGAACTATATAGTGCTATTTTACAGGGACAATCCCCTGAAGAGATTGTCGAGACGGCTAAATTTTATGATTATTTAGAAATACAGCCTCTGACCAATAACGAATTCTTGCTACGGGACGGTAGAGTTAGCAGTATTGAAGAACTCCAAAAGATCAACGCTCAGATTGTAGCCCTCGGTGAGGATCTTAACAAACCGGTAGTAGCCACTGGCGATGTTCATTATTTGGACCCTGAACACGAAATATTTCGTCGTATCATTCAAGCCGGGCAAGGTTATGAAGACAGCGATGATGGAGCCGGATTATACCTGCGCTCCACTGACGAAATGCTAAAAGAATTTGCTTACCTGGGGGAAGCACTTGCGAATAAAGTTGTGGTAGATAATCCTCGTTACATTGCCGAATTGGTTGAAGATATAAAACCAGTACCGGATGGATTTTATCCACCTAAAATTGATGAGGCTGAAGACGAAGTATATCAGCTCAGCTGGAAGCGGGCCCAAGAGCTATATGGTGATCCCGTGCCCGAGTTGGTTGAAGCCAGAATCAAGAGAGAACTGGACTCCATTATACGTCACGGCTTCAGTGTCTTGTACTCCATAGCCTACAAACTGGTTAAGAAATCTAATCAGGATGGCTATCTGGTAGGGTCGAGGGGATCGGTCGGCTCCTCACTGGTGGCGTTCTTAACTGGCATTACCGAAGTCAACCCTCTGCCGCCGCACTGGAGGTGTCCGGACTGCTGTCACACCAATTTTGTTACTGATGGTTCAGTCGGATGTGGCGCTGATCTGCCTCCTTCTACCTGTGAGCGATGTGGTGCCTCGATGAGTCAGGATGGCTTTGACATTCCCTTTGAAACTTTCCTGGGCTTTGAAGGCGACAAAGTGCCGGACATAGACTTGAACTTTTCCGGCGAATACCAGAGCCGTGCCCATGCTTACGTTGAACAGCTGTTTGGGCGAGAGAATGTCTTTCGGGCTGGTACCATATCCACCATCGCTGAAAAGACTGCTTATGGATTCGTCAAGAAATATGATGAAGAAAGACAGCTTAACCTGCGCAATGCTGAGGTGAATAGACTGGTTAAGGGTATGACCGGGGTGAGGCGTACCACCGGGCAGCATCCCGGGGGCTTAATTGTTGTACCGCAAGATCGAGATATACTGGAGTTTACCCCGCTGCAGCACCCGGCTGACAATAAAGATTCAGGTGTGGTTACCACTCATTTTGAATATCATGCTATTGGAGATCAGTTAGTCAAGCTTGATATCCTGGGGCATGATGATCCTACCGTCATTAAGGAACTGGAAGACATGACCGGCATTAAGGCCGCCGATATAAAACTTAACGATCCTGACACTATGCGAATATTTTCCGGGGTTGAGCCTCTGGGAGTAACGCCAAAAATACTAGGCACAACAGTGGGAACCTATGGGATACCTGAGTTCGGAACCCGTTTTGTTCGGCAGATGCTGGAAGCGACACGCCCTACTACTTTTTCAGAATTAGTGCGCATCAGCGGTTTATCTCATGGCACCGACGTTTGGATCCATAATGCTCAGAGCTTAATAGAAAACAATACTGCCAAGCTGAACGAAGTTATCTGTACCCGTGATGATATAATGGGTTACCTTATTTTTAAGGGCGTGGAAAAGAAAACTGCTTTTAAGATAATGGAGAGTGTGCGCAAAGGCAAAGGCTTAAAGCCACCAGAAGTTGATATTATTCGGCAGCATGAGGTTCCTGACTGGTATATAAACTCCTGTCAAAAGATCAAATATATGTTTCCCAAGGCTCATGCGGTGGCTTATGTTACTATGGCGTTTCGTATTGCCTACTGTAAGGTTAATTATCCACTGGCCTTTTACGCCAGCTTCTTTAGCGTACGTGCTGAAGATTTTGAAGCCCAGACCATTCTGGCAGGCTATGATGAAGTCTTTAAGCGTATAAAAGAAATTGAACACCAGGGAATGGGTGCGTCGCCCAAGGATAAGAAGCTCTTGCCTATCCTGGAGGTAGCTCTGGAAATGCTGGCTAGAGGATTTCCATTCTATCCGGTGGACATTTACCAGTCTCAGGCCCATAAATTTGTGAAATTCGAACAGGGATTGTTGTTGCCATTCTCAGCGTTGCCCAATGTGGGCATAACGGCGGCCCAGGGTATAGTAGCAGCGCGGGAAGAGGCGGAATTTATTTCCGTGGAAGATTTTCAGCAGCGCACCCACACCAACAAGACGGCCATGGATGTGCTCCGTGAACACCGGTGTTTTCGTAATTTGCCCGAAACGACACAAATTAGCTTATTTGGTAGTTAGAAAAACATCCGCTCGCTTGTATAAATTGATACTACTGTGTTATACTTCTAAATAAGCTGAACCATATGCCGTAACAAATAGTGGGTGTGCACCCACTTTTTCTATTGTAATACTCCTAAAAGCTTAAAATACCGGGGGTGGTACATTGACCGAATCGCAAAAAGAACTGATTTCCAGGATAGTTATGCAACCAATCAACCAATTACAGACTGACCTGGTCGAGGTTGAATATCGTCGTGAAGAAGGCGATCAATATTTAAGGATTTATATTGATCGAGAAGCCGGCGTGAGTCTCGATTTGTGTAGTCGGATCAGTCGTGCTATCCAAGGGTTGATTGATGAGGCAGGTATCGAATACGACCATCTGGAGGTATCCTCCCCCGGATTAAATCGCAAAATTACCAGTGACCAGGATTTAGTTCGTTTCGAGGGACAGCCGGTGAAAGTTAAATTATCCAAGAGATTTGAGGGTCCCCGACAAGTGGTCGGGGTTCTTATTGGTCACAGTGAATTGACCATTAAGGTTGAGAATGAACAGGGAACTGTAGAACTTCCGCGCAGCGAAATTACCGTGGTGCGACTGCACCCGAACTTGTAAGGAGGCAGAACAATGTCTAACGAATTAATTCAGGCATTGATCGATATAGAGAAGGAACGAGGTATTCCTAGAGCTTTTCTGATAGAAGCCATTAAAGTCGCCTTGAATACAGCCTACAAAAAGAATTTTGGCACCGGGCTTAATGCTATTGTCGATTTTAATGAGGAAACCGGAGAAGTGGGAGTGCAGTCGCAAAAGACGGTAGTGTCTGAGGTAGAGGATGCTCGCGAGGAGATAGCATTAGAGGACGCTCTGGAACTATATCCAGATTGCAAAGAAGAGGATTTGGTATATGTTGAAATAACTCCGGCCAATTTTGGCCGTATCGCGGCCCAAACGGCTAAACAGGTAGTCATCCAAAAGCTGCGCGAGGCTGAACGCAGTCTCATCTATGAGGAATTTTTGGAGCGGGAAGGCGAAATCCTGACCGGTACTATTCAACGTGTTGAAAACCGAACCGCTTTTATCAGTCTGGGCCGTACTGAGGCCATAATGCTTCCCTCAGATCAGATAAACAATGAGAGATATACGGTGGGACAGCGAGTCAAGGCTTATATTTATGAGGTCAAGAATACTTCTAAAGGCCCCAACATATTTGTATCACGGTCTCATCCCAACTTTCTTAAACGACTGTTTGAAATGGAAGTTCCCGAAATATACGATGGAGTGGTAGAAATCAAGTCTATAGCCAGAGAAGCCGGGGCCAGGTCGAAAATATCCGTGTATTCACAGGATGATAAAGTTGATCCGGTAGGTGCCTGTGTTGGCCCTCGGGGTTTAAGGGTTCAGAATATAGTATCGGAACTAAACGGCGAAAAGATTGATATTATCAAATATGATCGAGAACCAGAGAGATTCATTGCTAATTCGCTCAGCCCATCCAAGGTAATATATGTTGATGCTTATGAAGAGGAAAAAATCGCTCGAGTAGTTGTCCCCGATTATCAATTATCTCTGGCCATTGGGAAAGAAGGACAAAATGCCCGACTGGCTGCCAAGTTGACGGGATGGAAAGTTGATATAAAGAGTGAGAGTCAAGTGCTGTCTGCCAACGAAGAGGCGGAGGAAGACGATGAACAAGCCTAGAAAAACCCCGCAACGTATGTGTGTTGGTTGCCGCGAAATGCGCAATAAACGGGAGTTGATTCGTATCGTTAGAACTCCGCAGGAAACTATTGAGATGGATACTACCGGCAAAAAAGCCGGACGAGGTGCCTATATTTGCCCTGACCTTACCTGTTTTGGTGAAGCAGTTAAGGGCAAACGTCTGCAAAAGGCTCTCAATCAGGAGATTCCTGGCGATGTTTTGGAAATAATTAAAACACAGCTTTCAGACTTGGAGCGACAATGAGGATGTGGTAAAGCTTGCAAAAAGTATATAACATTATAGGTTTAGCTCAGAAAGCCGGTAAAATATCAGCAGGAACACTAGCTGCCCGGACTAGCTTGATCAGGAAACGGGCCTGTCTGCTAATTTTAAGCGCTGATATTTCGCCTGCTACCAAGGATTCGCTGGTATCATTATGTAAACGTCAGAAAATACCCTGGGTAGAAATTGGAGATAAGTATAACTTGGGAACAGCGGTCGGTAAAGCCTACCGAGTAGCTCTGACAATCAATGACGCCGGTATGGCAAAAACAACGCTGGATTGTATGGAAATTACGAGAAATGACACTACTAGCACGGGGGTGGTTCAATGGCCAAAATAAGAGTACATGAACTTGCAAAAGAAATTGGGATGCCAAGTAAACAGTTGGTCGATACTCTACAGGGCATGGGGCTCAATATCAAAAACCATATGAGTACCATGGAAGAAAACCAGGTAAACTGGGTCAAAAAGAAACTGGATGAGAGTGCCTCACCGACTGTGAAACCGAAACAGGAGGCCAAAGCCACTAATCAGGTGACCCCGGGGCAGGATGCACGTCCTTCCCGGCGGGTTGACCAAACTCGTGATTCTCAGCCCGGACAGCAACCAAAGCCTGTTCCCAACCAGAAAAGTCAGACGCGCCCTGATTCCCAGGTCTCGTCGACCAATAGACCGGCAGCCAAGACTGGTACGCCTCAACCGAGCCGGGAAGGGCAGCAGCGGGATCAACGCCCTCGCGTAGATCAACCTCGCCCCGGGCAATCCCGTGATCATGTTAATCATGATCGCGGACCTCAGGCGCAGCGTGATCAACAGCAGCGTGCTCCCCAGCAACCCCGAGGATCACAGCCACCACGGGAACAGAATAGGACTGGACAACCAGCCCGAGATCAGCAGCGGGGTGGACAATATCCTCGTGGGCAACAGTCGCCGGGCTCAGGTGGAGGGCGGCCGGGATCTCCCCGTCCGCATAACGATGGTCGTGCTACGGCTCCGGGAGGAAAAGGACCTGGCCAGGCTCGCACCCAGGCGGGTGGAGGAGGAAGACCCATGCAATCAGGGAATCGTCCTCCCCAGGATCAGAATAAAGCTCGTGTACCTTCGGCAGCAGCAGCGACAGATCGCCCTCGCACCGATGTGAAAAAGAAACCGGGAGCTCCTCAACGGCCTAATAGCCCCAATAGCTGGGCAGCTAGGGGCAAGGGTAGACCACCCGGTCGGGACTTTAGCCGGCCGGTTAAGAAAAAACACAAGCGTAGAAAAGAAGAGAGCATCCAGGAAATGCCCACTAATGTTCTGATACCTGAATCTATTACTATCCGTGATTTGGCTGAGAGAATGCTCCGCAGCCCGGCCGAGATGCTAAAAAAATTAATGGATCTAGGTACCATGGCAACTATAAATCAGGAGATAGACTTTGAGACCGCCGAGATTCTAGCCGCTATGCATGAAGTATCAGTGGAACGTGAAGTTTCCAGGGAAGAAATCCTACTGGAAGAAATCATTGATGATGAAAAGAGCTTGAAACCACGTCCACCTGTGATCACGGTAATGGGGCATGTTGACCATGGTAAAACCTCGTTATTAGACCGAATCCGTAAAGCAGATGTGGTTTCTGGCGAAGCAGGCGGCATTACCCAGCATATAGGTGCTTATCAGGTAAAAGTCAAAGACAACCGGATCACTTTTATAGATACACCGGGACATGAAGCGTTTACGGCGATGCGTGCTCGAGGAGCCAATCTCACCGATATCGTTATCCTGGTTGTGGCAGCAGATGATGGAGTCATGCCACAGACGGTAGAAGCAGTCAATCACATTAAGGCTGCTGAGGTGCCATTTTTAGTGGCCGTTAATAAAATCGATAAACCCAGTGCCAATCCGGACCGGGTTATGCAACAGCTGACTGAGTATAATATAGTACCGGAAGAGTGGGGAGGAGACACCATTTTTGTGCCGGTGTCTGCCAAAACCGGCGAAGGTATTGAGCAGCTACTGGAAATGGTGTTGCTTGTATCGGAAGTTAAGGATATTAAAGCCAATCCAGATCGCTCGGCTGAAGGAATTATTATTGAAGGTGAACTAGATAAAGGCCGCGGCCCGGTAGCGACTGTGTTGGTACAAAAAGGCACTCTACGCGTAGGTGATTATTTAATTTGCGGAGTGGACCTGGCTAAAGTACGCTCTATGAATGATTATCGGGGTAGAAAAGTGGCGGAAGCTTTTCCCTCTATGCCAGTTGAAGTAACGGGCTGGTCCGATGTACCTCAAGCCGGGGAAAGGGTGCGAGTTTGTGACGAGAAACTTGCCAAGGAGATAACCAGTCTGCGTCTGGCCGAACGAAAAATACAGGAACAGAAGCAAAGCAGTCGGGTGTCATTGGACGATTTCTTCAAACATCTGCAAACCGCCGAGGTTAAAGACCTTAATCTAATCGTCAAAGGCGATGTACAGGGATCAGTAGAAGCACTGATCCAATCTTTAATCCGGCTTAGCACCGAGGAAGTAAAAGTAAACGTGATCCACAATGGAGTTGGTGCGGTCAGCGAAACCGATGTCATGCTGGCGTCAGCCTCCAATGCCATTATTATTGGCTTTAATGTTCGCCCCGATAGCAAGGCTCGCAAATACGCCGAAGACGAAAATATAGATGTTCGCTTATACCGGGTTATCTATGAGACTATTGATGATGTCAAAAAAGCCATGTCCGGTATGCTTGATCCCGAGTATAAGGAGAAGTACCTGGGAAGAGCCGAAGTACGCGCTCTGTTTAAGGTACCTAATGTGGGAGTCATTGCCGGTTCTTATGTTATTGACGGTAAGATTCAACGCAATGCCGATGTTCGGGTTTTAAGAAATGGTGTCATTATATATGAAGGACACCTATCCTCTTTGAAAAGATTTAAGGATGATGCTAAGGAAGTAGCAGAAAACTATGAATGCGGTATTGGCATCAAAGATTTTAATGATTTAAAAGAAGGGGATACTATAGAGGCTTTCGTTATGGAAGAAGTACCCCGCCACATATAAAATAGTAATGGAGGGATATTATGAGCCGGCGCAGACAAGAACGGATGGCGGTTGAGCTTAAAAGAACATTATCCCGCATTCTACAGGAGGATATTAAGGATCCCCGTATGGATTCGTCTACAGTATCAGTCAGTCGGGTGGACGTAACTAATGACCTGGGCCATGCCCGCGTATACATTAGCATTCTGGGGGATGAACAAAAACAGCAGGAGACCATGGCGGCCCTGGAAAAAGCGCGCGGATTCGTTCGCAGTGGAGTTGCCGCGGAAATACAAATCCGTCATGCACCAGAGATTGAATTCCGCCTGGATCGATCCATCGAACATGGAATTCACATGTCTTCGCTTTTGGATGAGATTATGGAGGAAGGAACGAAGCAGAAAGAATGAATACCCTAACCGAAATCGCAGCCATCATTAAAAAAAACCCGGCCTGGGTTTTGGTGGGGCATGTGATTCCCGATGGCGATTGTATTGGATCGCTATTAGGGCTTTACTGGGGGCTTCGCTCCTTGGGAAAAAGGGTGGTGCTGGGATTGGAAGATCCCGTTCCACCCATTTATTGTTACCTACCTGGCAGTGATAGCCTAGCATCTTTATCTGCAGTCCGCGATTTACCGCCGGCCGTTATATTTCTGGATTGTTCCGATGCAGAGAGGGTCGGAGAGACTGCTCTTAACCAGCTTACCAATCGAGTCATCACTGTTAATATTGATCACCATGCTACTAATCCCTCTTTCGGAGATTACAATTATATAGACAGTCAAGCGGCTGCTACCGCTGAATTGGTCTATTATCTGCTCCAAGAGCTGGGAGTAGAAATAACTCCGTCTATGGCTGAGTGCTTGTATGCGGGTCTGGTTATGGACTCGGGACGCTTTATGTACAGCAGCACCCGGCCAGAAACCCTGGAGGTAGCGGCTGAATTGCTGCGCAGTGGGGTCGATCTGGAAAGGACTCGCATTGAATTATTTGAATCCAAACCCCGTGAAGAGGTATTGCTTCTAAGGCAAGCCTTACATGATCTGCAATGGGATGAATCCGGGCGAATAGCCTGGATGACTCTGTCTTATGCTGATGTTGCCCAGATAGGAGCTTTAAATCTACATCCTGAGGGAATCATCAATTACACTCGGTCTATTGCGGGTGTAGAAGTAGGACTACTTATCCGCGAAATCAGCCCCGGCGTATGCAAAATCGGTTTTCGCTCCAAGAGCCAGATCGATGTAGCTAGTATAGCTGCCCGACTGGGAGGGGGAGGTCATCGGCAAGCTGCCGGTGCACGACTAGAAGGTAGCCTGGATGAGGTAACCCAGCAGGTGGTGCAGATGGTCAGGGAAGTGATTGGCTAAATGCATGGTTTCTTGAATATTGACAAACCTTCGGGAATGACTTCTTTCGATGTTATCCGCCGACTAAAAAAATGCTTGCCCAGACGCACACGCATCGGACATCTGGGAACTCTTGATCCCATGGCTACCGGAGTTCTTCCTATAGCTATCGGACAAGCTACCAGAATTATTCCCTATCTAGAGGATGATGACAAGGAGTATCAGGGCAGTATGACTATAGGGGCTGTGTCGGATACTCAGGATGCCTGGGGAGAAATATCCTACAGCCAGTCAGCTCAGATAACCCGTGCCCAGCTAGAGGCAGTACTGCCGGCATTTCGGGGAACGATTTGGCAGGAGCCCCCCATGTATTCGGCTGTACACCATCAGGGAGTCCGATTGTATGAGCTAGCTAGGCAAGGTCAGGTCGTGGCTCGAAAAAAGCGGCTGGCCCAAATCAAAGCATTAGAGTTATTGCAGTTTGATGATCAGCCGAATCTGCCGGTGGCCACCTTGCGAGTAGTCTGTTCACGGGGCACATATATACGCACTTTGTATCATGATATTGGTCAGGAGTTAGGAACAGGTGCCTTCTTATCGGCTTTGACCAGAACCCGTTCTGGAGGGTTCCTATTATCGCAAGCACTAAACCTGGAACAGGTGATAGAATTCTGGTCAGAGAGCTTACTGTTGCCTATGGGTTATCCTTTGCAGCATTGGGCCAAGATGATCTTAGATACTCCGGAGCAAATACGTGCCCTGCAAAACGGTCAAACCATCTGTGTAAATGATTTACTGCCAGATGGTCTGGTAAGAGTATATCAGCCAGATGACCGCTTGTTAGCCATTGCTAAAGTAAACTATACTGAAGGTAAGTGTAGTCTTAAACCGGAGCGGGTTTTTCATATTTAGTATTTAAGGAGCAGACACCATATGAAACTAATTCGAAATATTGAACATTACCAGCCTTCCGGACCTCTTTGTCTGGCTCTGGGAAATTTTGACGGGGTGCACGTGGGGCATCAACAGTTGATCAAAGAATGTGTGGACTTTGCCAGAAATAATAAGGGAACGGCTGCTGCGTACATATTTGATCCTCATCCCGCCCTAGTTATCAAACCTTCCCAGGCTCCTAGACTCCTGGTGACTGCCGAACATAAAGCTGAACTTCTTGCCGCCCTGGGGTTGGATTTGCTTATTTATGCTGCTTTCACATCCCAGGTAGCTAAGATCTCTCCACAGGATTTTGTAAGGCACATTCTAGTAGAGAAACTCCATGTCCAGCAGGTGGTAGTTGGGTTCAATTATTCCTTTGGGTTTCGGGGGGCAGGAACTCCAGATTTACTTAAAAAATTAGGGACTCAATATGGCTTTAAAACTATAATTGTTGAACCGGTGGAAAGAAATGGACGGGTCGTTTCCAGCAGTGCTATTCGCCAGGCTTTAGAAGAAGGTAATATTGAACTAGCGGCGGATATGTTAGGTAGTAACCCATTTTTGTCCGGTCAAGTCGTCAAAGGCGAACAAAGAGGTCATAGTATAGGTTTTCCAACCGCTAATCTCTCCATAAATCCCGATTTGACTGTCCCCGGCATTGGTGTTTACGCTGCTATTGCCAAGATAGACCAACACTGTGGTAAAGCAGTTGTCAATATAGGCCGCAAACCTACCTTTCATGAGGACTATCCCACTGTTGTTGAAGCCCACCTGATCGATTTTCAGCAGGAGATCTATGGTCGGGAACTGCAGCTGACTTTCTTAAAGAAGATCAGAGATGAACGAAAGTTCAATGGGATAGAAGAACTGGTCAAACAGATCACCATTGATCGCGATATGGTTGCTAGCCTAGCCGAAACTCCTGAATAGGCTTGCATTTACAATTAATTTATGCTGTGCTACAATCTATCTTGGTGCCCGGAATGTCCTGTATAAACAAGCGTATTTATGTAAAAATTTATTAATAAGGATGTCAGGGTTCCATTAACCTCAGGCTAGGGAAAACGATTCACCAACGTTTTGCTTGGTCTGTGGCGATTTATGATTAAGGAGGTGAGTTACATGGCTCTGTCACAATCACGCAAAGAGGAAATCATTAAGGACTTTCAAATTCATGAGAATGATACCGGATCTCCCGAAGTTCAAATAGCGATTTTAACTGAACGCATAAATTACCTAAATGAACATCTGAAGATCAACAAAAAAGATTTCCATTCGCGCCGAGGACTATTGAAGATGGTAGGACAGCGTCGTTCTCTTCTGGATTACCTGAAGAAGAATGACTTTGAACGCTATCGGGGCATAGTAACCAAACTCGGACTACGCAGGTAAAGAGCGGTTTCCCGCTCTTTCATGCTTTATAACTTAGAAAGGGGGAATCAACTATAGTGCACAAATATCAAACCGAAGTGGCGGGCCGTCCTCTGGTCATAGAGGTAGGACAAGTTGCCAAACAGGCTAATGGAGCGGCCCTAGTGAGGTATGGAGACACTGTGGTTTTAGTTGCTGCCACTGCCTCCGAGAAACCTCGTGAAGGGATCGACTTTTTTCCACTTACGGTAGACTACGAAGAGAAGCAATATTCTGTCGGCAAAATTCCGGGAGGATTTATCAAGCGGGAAGGAAGAGCGACCGAAATAGGTACCCTATCGGCACGACTGATAGATCGTCCTCTTCGTCCACTATTTCCCAAGGGTTTCCGTAATGATATCCATGTGGTAGCAACGGTTTTGTCGGTAGATAAAGACAATGCACCCGATGTAATTGCCATGATTGGGGCTTCCGTAGCACTTAATGTCTCTAACATACCTTTTGAGGGTCCCATAGCCGGAGTTGTAGTGGGCATGGTCGATGGACAACTGATTATTAATCCAACTGTTGAACAGACCCACGAAAGTGCCATGCATATTACCGTTGCTGGGACACGCGAAGCTATTATGATGGTAGAAGGTAGTGCCAACGAAATACCGGAAGATCAGATCCTCAACGCTATTTTCTTTGCCCATGAAGAAATTAAGCGTTTGTGTGATTTTCAGGAACCTATTATTGAGGAATTGAAAGTCCCTAAATTTGAAGTTAAAACTTTCGGTATTGATCCAGTTATTGAGGAAGAGGTTCGCACTTACGCTACTCCTGTTCTGGATCAAGCTGTCCGCAACCCCGATAAGAAATCTAGGGAAACTTCTATGGATCAAGCCAAAGATTCTATCATGGAACATTTCGCAGAAACCTATCCGGACAATGTTAAGGACATCGACGCTTTGCTGGACAAAGTCCTCAAGGATGTAGTGCGCAGCATGCTGATCGATGAAGGGGAACGTGTTGATGGCCGAGAATTGGATGAGGTTCGACAAGTTACCTGTGAAGTTGGCTTTTTGCCGCGCCCTCACGGTTCTGGCTTGTTTACCCGGGGACAAACTCAGGTGCTGTCAATTACTACTTTAGGATCAGCCAGTGAGGAGCAGATTCTGGATGGACTGGGTATAGAGCGTTCTAAACGCTATATTCATCATTACAATTTTCCACCCTACAGCGTAGGCGAAGTACGTCCTATGCGCGGACCGGGCCGAAGAGAAATTGGGCATGGTGCTCTGGCGGAACGGGCATTGCTAGCGGTTCTGCCCAGTCAAGAAGACTTTCCTTACACTATCCGGGTAGTCTCTGAGGTGTTGGAATCAAACGGATCCAGCTCTATGGGAAGTGTTTGCGGCAGTTCACTATCACTGATGCATGCTGGTGTACCAATCAAACGACCAGTAGCTGGTGTGGCCATGGGTCTGGTTAAACGGGAAGACAAGTTTGCCATTATGACCGACATTCAGGGTATAGAAGACGCCCTGGGTGATATGGATTTCAAGCTGGCTGGTACCGAAATTGGTGTTACGGCTATTCAAATGGATATTAAAATTACCGGAGTAAACAGGGAGATCGTTACCACTGCTTTGGAAAAGGCTCGCAAGGGACGCATGTTTATTATGGGCAAAATGATGGAAGCCATTACTGAGCCCAACAGCGAACTTTCGCCTTATGCTCCCCGCTTAACGCGCATGATGGTACCTGTTGATAAGATCCGTGAAATAATCGGCCCAGGTGGTAAGACCATCCATAAGATAGTTGATGAAACCGGCTGCAAAATTGACATTGAAGATGATGGCACTCTGTTTATCATGGCAACTGATGAAGAGGCAGCTCTCAAGGCCAAATCCTTCATTGATGCTATTATTGCAGAAGTTGAAGTAGGTAAGACTTATACCGGAACAGTAAAACGGATCATGGATTTCGGCGCTTTTGTGGAAATCATTCCTGGTGTTCTGGGCACCCAGGGCAAGGAAGGACTAGTACACATTTCCCAGCTGGATCTGGAAAGAGTCAATAAAGTAACTGATATAGTTAACATTGGCGATAAAATTGAAGTCAAAGTTACCGAGATCGATAAACAGGGACGGGTTAACCTTTCCCGCAAAGCTCTGCTCAGAGAGCCGAGACACGATTAGATTTGGCGATTAAACGAACCTGACCAAGTAAACCGAGCTGGCTCGGTTTATTTGTGTTTTCTGGCTATTTGATCTCTAAGAAAAACCGCATAGATAGGCCCATCTCGGAATATTATTTAGAGAATAATTGACATAGGGGTGGGTCATATTTTTTAAAAATCAGTTTTATTTCATCCGCCTTAACAGCCGCCACATATTAATGATCACTTTTTTTGTCAGCTTATCGCTGGTCAGTGTCTGGCTGGATAGCTTTATTAGAAATACATATGGGGTAGAACCCGGTGTAATATTGGAAGATCAAGAAATAAGTGGGTTGTTGAGAGAAGAAGTGCGCGGCCTGGTAATAGAAATGGCCATGCAGGAGGGGCGTGTTCCCAAAGAACCCGAACTGGATAAGAAGACGGGGCGGGTCATTCCCGAGCAACCAGGGGTAATGGTTGATATTGAGACTACGGTAAGTAACGTTATGCAAGCCCCGGCCGACCGAACCATAACTCTTGCTCGTAATACAGTTCTCAGCCAATATCGTGCTGAGGATCTTGAGAACTTGGCTAGTATTGGTGCTTATCAGACCAACATTTCTGGCTCTCAGCAGCGCTCCACCAATATTAAGCTGGCTGCTGCAGCGCTTGATAATACAGTAATTTGGCCAAATAAGCAATTTTCATTTAACGAAATCGTAGGACCAAGGACCCCAGAACGGGGCTATTTGCCGGCACCGGTTATTCTAATGGGTGCTAGTAACTATGATTATGGAGGAGGGGTGTGTCAGGTATCCAGTACAGTTTATAATGCCGCCCTAGAAGCAAAATTACAGATCGTGGAAAGACATCCACACAGTAAACCAGTTCACTACGTGCCAATTGACCGCGATGCTACAGTGGCCTATGGGGGTTATGATCTTTGCATTCGTAATCAAACCGATAATCCGGTAATTATCAAATCACAAGTAAGTCAGGGGAGAGTATGGGTTTCCATACTGGGGGAGGAAAAGAAGGAATGAAAGTATATTATTTTACCAAACGAGGTTTGTTGAGTTATGTAATTCTAACAATGCTCATAGCGGGAGTTATAGGCTTTTCTTTGCTGTATTTTAGTGACATAGGTATTGCCACTCGTCTAACTGAACCTATTTATCAGGGAAATACCGGCCAAAAGAATGTGGCCATCACTGTAAACGTGGACTGGGGGGAAGAATACATACCCCAGATGCTGACGGAATTTAAGAAGCAGGATGTGGTGGTAACTTTTTATGTAACTGGAAAGTGGGCCGAAAAAAACAAGGATCTCTTAAAACAGATGGCCCAGGAAGGTCACAGTATTCAAAACCATGGTTATAAACATGTGCATTTTAATTCTTTATCATCAGAGCAGATGGCCACTCAGATCACCAAAACGGAAAAAGTCATTAACGATATCATCGGTCAGAAAAGTACCTTTTTTACACCGCCCTATGGTGAGCAGAATAAACAGCTTATGACAGTGGTTTCCGAACTGGGTTACAACTTAACTATGTGGAGTGTTGATACTATAGATTGGCAGCGGCCCGATCCTGATACTATTGTAAAAAGAGTGATGAATAAGGTTCACAATGATGCCATTATTTTAATGCATCCTACTGAGCCGACTGCCCAGGCGTTACCGAATTTACTTAGTCAACTAAAAAAGGATGGCTATAATATGATACCTATGGAAAAGATAGTAATTGTGAAGGATGGAAAAATCAAAGGTGATGTCAAAACTACTTAAAATACTATGTTGCTTGGTATTGTTTCAGTTCGGGATGGGGCTTGATCAGCCCATTCAAGCTTCCCTCCCCTATATATCCAGTAGCCACTATTGTCTGATGGATAGTGAAACCGGACAGCTAATTGTAAGCCGTAATGCGGATGAACCACGCCCTGTGGCGAGTACCACCAAGATATTAACCGCTATTGTGGTTCTAGATTATGCGGATGTAAATGAAGTGGCCGTGGTGAGCGAGCATGCTGATCATACTCCCGAATACACCATAGGCTTGCAAGCTGGACAAAAACTAGAGGTAGGTGAACTGCTTAAGGCTGCCCTGGTAAAGTCGGCCAATGATGCTGCTGTAGTACTGGCTGAGCACGTGGCTGGAGATGAAAAGTTTTTTGCTCATCTTATGAACAAAAAAGCTTTTTTAATGGGTGCCAGCCAAACTCACTTCGAGAATTCGTCGGGACTGCCTTCCCAGGAACACCTGAGTAATGTTTATGACCTAGCTTTGCTAGGCCGCTATGCTCTAAATGTTCCAGAGATTGCCGCATTGGTGGAGGCCTCTCAGGTAGAATTTAAGCATCCTGGTTATCTGCAACCGATGGTATTGAGAAACACCAATGCTTTACTAGAATCATATCCTGGGGCTAATGGCATTAAGACCGGCACGACCGATGCCGCCGGTAAATGTTTGGTAGCCTCAGCCAGGCGCGATGGTCGTCAATTAATAGCCGTGACTTTGCATGCTGGCAATCGGAACGCAGATTGCGTGCGTTTGCTCGATTATGGGTTCAACCAAACCAGGAGAGTAACTGTCTTGTCGCAACAGGAGGTTTTTAAGGAGATTCCTGCCAAGAACAGCCAGTTGATACCTATCATAGCTGAGCACGATGTAGCTCTATGGATGGGAGATGAGACCCTTAATATCGAAAAGAAGGTCGATCTCAATTACCGGATCGATGGTTCAGTCAATAAAGGGGCGCGAGTAGGAATCATCAGCATATTTGCCGATGGCCAACATGTACAGAGCGTGCCGCTCCTGGTAGCTGAAAACATTAGCAGCGATGAGAACTCTCTGGAACATTGGTTAAAGAGTTTTCTAGACAGATTAAAGGAATCTTAGGCCGGAAGCCGAAATATGTTACAAGCCGTCGAGTTGGAGGTTATAAATGATTAAGAATTGGACGTTGAAAAATAAGACCAGGCTAGTGGTTGAGGAGATTCCTTATCTGAAATCAGCTGCGGTAGGAATTTTCGTCAAAGTTGGTTCCCGCCACGAACCCCCCGAGTTGTCAGGCGGGAGCCATTTTATTGAGCACATGCTGTTTAAAGGTACACCCCAGCGCAGTGCTCGCGAGATAGCAGAGAGTTTTGAAGGAATCGGAGGGCAGCTAAACGCCTATACTTCCAAAGAACACACCTGTGTTTATGCTCGCACTCTGGACGAGAACCTATCGGCCGGTATGGATATTCTGTTTGACATGCTCTTTAATTCGGCCTTTGCCGACCGAGATTTTCAGACCGAAAAAGGAGTCGTCATTGAAGAAATCAATATGTATGAAGATTCCCCTGACGACTTGATCCATGATGTATTCGCCCAGAAATTATGGCAGGGACATTCCATGGGTTCTCCTATTCTGGGTACTCTGGAGACAGTATCCCAATTTAATCGAGATCAATTATTTGACTTTTATCGTTCTAGTTATGTCCCCGCTAATATGGTTATTTCGGTGGCCGGAAACGTTGACAGTCAGCACATCAAGGAGCAGGTCGAATCCTATTTAGAGGGCAAAACTGCGCAAGAGGCTCATCTTCCTAAAATGGCGCCCCAGTCAACACCGCGTTTTACCAATATGGTAGTCAAGGATACAGAACAAGTGCAAATTTGCCTGGGGGTTCCGGGGATCACCTATTATGACGAGCGGCGCTATACGCAAAACATTATGAACTCTATTCTGGGTGGTGGGCTCAGTTCTCGGTTATTTCAGGCTTTGCGTGAGGAGTTGGGGCTGGCCTACTCGATTTTCTCTTCTCCAGCTAATTACTCGGATACGGGTGCTTATTCCATATACGTAGGTACCGGCCCCGGTAAAATAGGCAGTCTATTCGAAGCTCTTCGCCATGAATTGGACAAGTTTACTCGTGAAGGTGTGACCAAAGAAGAGGTTCATCGTACCCAGCAGCTAGCCAAGTCTGGTATGTACATGGGTTTGGAAAGCGTTATGAATCGCATGAGCCGTATGGGTAAGGCGATGCTGATGTATGACCAATTGGTGTCAGTGGAAGAGGTCATGGAAAAGGTCATGGCTGTTGATCCTGAGCAAATCAATCAGTTTGCAGCAGAAACATTGCATGCGGATGATTTTTCTCTGGCAGCCATTGGAACGGAAGAAGCTTTAGAAACCCTGGAAAATGAGTTCAAACGTTGGTGGAGTTAACGGCTATGAGAATTGAACTGAAACGATTGCATTCTTTTGATCTGCCTTTACCCAGGTATATGACCCCGGGTTCGTCAGGAGTGGATTTGTATGCCGCTCACCCGGAGGATTTGTGCCTCAAACCAGGGGAAAGACAGCTCATCCCCACCGGATTGGCCTTAGCCCTGCCTTCCGGATGGGAGGCCCAGGTGCGTCCCCGCAGCGGACTGGCTCTAAAATATGGAATTACTCTGCTAAACACTCCCGGAACCATAGATGCTGATTATCGGGGAGAAATTAAAGTACTGGTCATAAACCTGGGGGACAAAGAGTATATTTTGAAAAGGGGTGAACGAATCGCCCAGATGGTTTTTGCCACCGTTCAACAAGTGAACTTAGTTGAAGTGCAAATCCTGGATGAAACCAGGCGCGGAGAAGGTGGGTTTGGCCATACTGGGGTGTAGGGGGGACGATAATGCGGCTTAATGAACTGGTAGGTAAAGAGATGGTGAACATATTTGATGGTATGCGCATGGGCACAGTCGGGGAGTCAGACATGCTGGTCAATCAGGAAACTGGTGACATCGTCTCCATTATACTTCCCAATCGTGGTAATGCCTTTACCTTTTGGGCTGATCGTCAGAAGTTGGTGATTCCCTGGCAAGCCGTCATGAAAATTGGCCGTGAGGTGATCGTAGTAGATCTGGATAATACCCATATGCGCATGAAAAACCACACTATATAATGGAGCGATGCATAACCCAAAGCCACTAGGCTTTTCTTTTTTCATATTCCCAAGTATGAAAGCAGCTAATCAGTGGAAAAGCTAAGGCTAAAAGGGGGTGAATACATGGCTCTACTCGGCAATAATGGTACGGGACGGTGGCCTCCCTGGAGCCGTACTCAAGCATTGAACGAAATGACCGAGGAAGCAGGCATTGACTTTGATCAGTTTATCGAGTCAATTAAGAATCAGAACAGCATTGCAGAGATGTCGGAGCAGTTTCAAGTGAGCGAGACAACTATTGAATCCTTGCAAAATCACTTCTTCCAGTATGGAATCGGATCAGTTCAAGGAGGCGATTAAGCCTCCTTTTCTTTAGAACCCTCCTGTAAACCTTGTAAAATAGTCGTCGATAAGTTAAGATTACTTAAATTTCACAAAGGAGGCCGTCAGGAGATGGAGAAAATTAGCAAGGAAGGTCTCACCTTTGATGATGTGCTGCTCATTCCAGGACCATCAGAAATACTTCCTCGTGACATTGATGTATCTACCCGCTTGACCCGTAATATTAATTTGGAAGTTCCCATCATGAGTGCAGGCATGGATACGGTTACTGAGACCCGTATGGCTATAGCTATTGCCCGGGAAGGCGGCATTGGGGTACTTCATAAGAACATGACTATAGAGGAACAGGCCCAAATGGTGGACCGGGTCAAAAGATCTGAACATGGCGTCATAACTGATCCTTTTTACCTCTCGCCTGATAACATCGTTCAGGATGCTCTTAATATTATGGAGCATTATCGGATCTCCGGAGTTCCCATAACTGAAGGGCGCAAACTGGTAGGCATTATCACCAATCGTGACATACGCTTTGAAACTGATTTTAGTCAGCCCATTTCCAATATTATGACCAGCGAAAAACTGGTAACGGCACCGGTCGGGACCACCATGGAAGAGGCTATGGGTATACTGCGCCAATATAAAGTCGAGAAATTGCCGTTAGTAGATGACAATTATAATCTGATGGGCTTAATCACTATTAAAGACATCGAAAAAAGCTATAAGTATCCGAATTCAGCTAAAGACCATAGAGGCCGGTTATTAGCCGCAGCAGCAGTAGGAACTGCTAAGGATACTATGGAGCGTGTGGAAGCCTTAAAAAAGGCAGGAGTGGATGTAATAGTAGTCGATACCGCTCACGGTCATTCCCGGAACGTTCTTGATGTCGTGTCCCGTATAAAACGCAGCTACCCGGAGTTAGATATTATAGCTGGTAATGTTGCTACAGCCGAAGCCACTGAGGATCTCATTAAAGCGGGAGCTGATGCAGTGAAAGTGGGCATCGGACCGGGTTCGATCTGTACTACCCGGGTTGTAGCTGGCATAGGTGTACCTCAGATCACAGCTGTTATGGACTGTTCAGCAGCGGCTGCTAAATACGGGGTGCCGATCATAGCTGATGGAGGAATCAAGTATTCCGGAGACATTGCTAAAGCTATTGCCGCCGGTGCTGATGTGGTAATGTTAGGCAATCTCTTGGCAGGTACTGATGAAAGCCCAGGAGAAACCGTTATTCTGCAGGGGCGCAGTTATAAAGTCTATCGCGGCATGGGCTCATTGGGCGCCATGGCGGAAGGCAGCAGTGACCGTTATTTTCAGGAGGATGCCCCGAAACTGGTGCCGGAAGGAATTGAAGGCCGAGTTCCCTTCAAAGGTTATGTGTCAGAGACAATTTTTCAATTAGTCGGTGGCCTCCGTTCTGGTATGGGTTACTGTGGAGTAAAAAGTATCGAGGAAATGAAAACTAAAACTAAGTTTATCCGCATTACTAATGCTGGCTTGACCGAGAGCCATCCCCATGATGTATTCATTACCAAAGAGGCTCCCAATTATCGAGTAGTATAGTATGTTGGATATTTTGATCCGTATCCTGGTGGCAGGTGTGGTAGGTCTGGTTATTGGCTTGTTTACTACCAATGCTCGTAGTGCGCGAACTTTTGGCCTAATTGCCCTGGGTGCTGCGCTGGTTACGATTATATCTACCGAATTCTATAAAGAATTAGCTGGGCCCTGGTTCAGCGATCCAGGGCGCTTATCAGCTCAGATCATATCGGCCCTGGGATTTATCGGAACAGGTCTGATATGGGTGACCGAAGACCAGCAGGTGCGAGGCATATCTGTAGCGGCTAGTTTATGGCTGACCGCTATAGTGGGTATGCTGATAGGAGCTGGTCTGGGCTATATATCTACTTCAGCTGTTTTGATAGTTTTATTGATTTATTGGGCTACCGGAACAGCAGCTAAATGGATGGACAAGGGAGATTGAGCCGGCGATCATTATGATTTATAATTTAATCAGAGTTATTTATTAGTATCTTTAAGCGCTGAGTCTGCTTATGCAGAGCGGAGGACCCGAATTTTAGGGGTTAATCAGGCTCCTGGCCTGAGGGGCTACCCTACAGCCCTAACCCGTCAGCTAACTTCGTAAGCGTTGTCTGGGAGGGTACTGAGACATTATTATGTTGTCAGAATAATATCCCTCCGCATAAATAATTATAGGAGGGTTTTTTTATGACTTATGAGGAAAGTTTAAATCGCAGCTTATCACTGAAACGCGCCGAAGAACTGCGGGATAGCATTAGTGATTATTTAAATATTGAACCTACTATAGAAACCGGTTTTAGAGCACATGATAGGAGCGTAAGAAACAAAAATAAGATTTTAGCTTACTTTGATGCTACTGAGGAACACTGGGATAATTGGGCCTGGCAGATGAAACATCGTATCTGCGAGGTTGAAAAGCTCCACTTCTTTTTGCATCTTTCCGGTAAGGAGAAAGAAGAACTGAAACAGGTAACCAAGCGTTTCCGCTGGGGACTCTCGCCTTATTACCTAAGCTTAATTGATTTTGACAACTATCAGGATTCGCCGATTTATAAGCAATCCGTACCCAGCGTACTGGAAGTCTGGGATAACCAGGGGTCTGCCGATCCTATGTGTGAAACCCTGACCAGTCCCGCTAGCCGAATCACTCGGCGCTATCCGGATCGCTTGATCATAAATGTAACCAACCAGTGCGCTATGTATTGCCGGCACTGTCAGAGACGGCGTAACTTCGGAGAAGAAGATCACCATTGCACCCGTCAGCAAATGGAAGAAGCCCTGGCCTATGTGCGCCAATACCCAGAGATCAGAGATGTTTTGATCACTGGCGGTGATGCCCTCCTATTAAGCAACCAAACTCTGGATTGGCTCTTGGGAGAATTAGATAGAATTCCTCACGTGGAAATCAAACGTCTGGGTACCCGTACCCCGGTTACTATGCCCCAGCGAATCAACGCCGAATTGTGCAAGGTACTGGAAGAACATCCCCCCATTTATATTAATACTCAGTTTAACTCACCACTGGAAATAACCCCCGAGGCCCAACAGGCTTGTGATCGGTTAATCAAGGCGGGAGTGGTACTGGGCAATCAAGCAGTTTTATTAAGGGGAATCAATGACAATATCCATATTATGAAAAAACTCAATCAAGAACTGCTCAAGATCAGAGTAAGGCCCTATTATATATTTCATGCTAAGCAGGTAAAAGGAACTTCCCACTTTATAACTCCGGTTGAAACGGGCATGGGAATAATGGAAAAAATGCGTGGTTTTACCTCCGGCCTGGCGGTACCGACTTATATCATCAATGCCCCGGAAGGACGAGGGAAAACTCCCATGCTGCCAGAATACATGATATCCCTAAACGAAGAAGAAGTAACCATTCGCACCTGGGAAAACAAAGTCTTTAAGTATAAGAATCGGGTAAACCCGGTCTAAAACCGCCTGGGCAAATCCCACTCGAGTGAGTAAAACGTAATATGACCGATAGGTAAGTGATTTCCCCATCTATCAGGTAAGACTGAATAGGCCAGTTGTTACCTGAAGAGGGGAATCTGTTTTTTCTGCGGTAGTTGACATTATCAGATTCTGATAATAGAATTGGCTTATACATGAACGGTTGTTCAAGTGTTCAATAATGTCAGAAAGGATGAACGGTGGTATGTCCAGAAAGATTGCAGAGCCAGACAAATGCGATTGTAATGTAATTCATGATGATATTGTTGATCGTGTTAAAAATAAAATGCCTCAGGAAGAGACACTTTATGACTTAGCAGAACTGTTTAAGGTGTTTGGTGATTCGACCCGCACTAAAATTCTATGGGCTTTGGATGAAGAAGAAATGTGTGTTTGTGATATTGCTTATCTGTTAAACATGACTCAGTCAGCAATTTCTCACCAACTGCGGGTCTTAAAGCAGGCTAAACTAGTTAAAAACCGTCGGGAAGGGAAAATAGTATTTTATTCTCTTGATGATGAACACATCAGACAGATCCTGGAAATGGGACTTATTCATATAATGGAGGATTGATGATCATGGCAACCAGGGAACTGGAATTAATCTACTCAGACTATCCCCTGGAGAACGAAGTACTAAATCAAATATTGATCTTGGAAGGCCTGGGCTGTGCTAATTGCGCTGCCAAAATAGAAAGGGAAGTCCAGCATGTACCAGGAGTTCAGCGGGCCTCATTAGACTTCATTTCCAGGAAGTTGGCCCTGGAGATCGAAGCAAGTATCAGTATGCCTGGAATAATCGAAAAGATAGAAAGTATTGTAAAGCGGGTCGAGCCGGATGTTAAAGTTGTTCAAAAAAGCAGTGAAATTCAGGCCGAGACTATATCACAGCAGGACAACCATTTCAAACTGCAAACAATAAAATTGATAATAGGGGGCGCATTATTTGCTGTCGCTCTGATCCTTGACCTAGCACACGAACTAGAATTGGCTCTATTTTTACTAAGTTATGTCATAGTAGGCGGTAGTGTTGTAGTGCGGGCCTTGCGGGGGATTGCCCGAGGACAGATATTTAGTGAGCACTTTCTCATGAGTGTGGCTACCATTGGTGCCTTTTTAATTGGAGAGTATCCCGAAGGTGTAGGCGTGATGCTGTTTTATTTAGTGGGAGAAATGTTTCAGGATAGGGCCGTAGACCAATCGCGCCAATCCATCAGTTCCTTAATGGATATAAGGCCTGACTATGCCAATCTAAAAGTCGCTGATCAACTGCACAGGGTAGCACCGCAAGACGTGTCCATTGGCGATATTATAGTTATTAAACCGGGTGAAAAAGTCCCCCTGGATGGTCAAGTGCTGGAAGGCACTTCGATGGTGGACACTTCGGCCTTGACCGGCGAATCGCTGCCGCGTCACCTGGAAGCGGGGAAAGAGGCTCTCAGTGGCTTCATCAATACCAATGGGGTACTAACTGTGCAAGTCACCAAAAGCTATGGTGAATCTACCGTGGCGAAAATTCTGGATTTGGTTGAGAATGCTAGCAGCCGCAAGGCTCCCACGGAAGACTTTATCACCAAATTTGCGCGCTATTATACGCCGGCAGTAGTATTTGCTGCCTTGGCCTTGGCACTTATTCCGCCTTTAGTTATGCCGGGTGCCCTCTTCTCAGACTGGATATACCGAGCCTTAGTATTTCTGGTAATATCCTGTCCCTGTGCTCTGGTCATATCAATACCTTTGGGATTCTTTGGTGGGATAGGCGCAGCATCTAAAAGAGGCATATTGGTAAAGGGCGGTAACTATCTGGAAGCCTTAAATTATGTAGAAACAGTAGTATTTGATAAGACAGGTACTTTAACCAAAGGGGCATTCGAAGTTACCGACATTCATGCCTCTCCAGGCTATACTGATGCACAAGTATTGGAATATGCCGCTTATGCGGAAAGTTATTCTAATCATCCCATCGCTGTTTCGATTCTAAAGGCCTATGATCATGCGGTAGACAAAAGTCGCATTGAAAGTTATGAGGAGGTTGCTGGACAGGGTATCAAGATCACATTCGCCGACCGAGAGATCTTGGTAGGTAATGCTCGATTACTGACTGGACATAATATTCAATACCAACCCCTTGATATAATAGGAACCGCTGTATATGTTGCTGTTGACGGACATTATGCTGGTTGTATTGTCATCGCTGACCAGGTGAAAGAAGACGCCGCCCATGTTATTAGGGAGCTCAAGTCCCTGGGAGTAAAACAAACCATAATGTTGACCGGCGATACGTCGGGGGTGGGGAATAAGATCGGTGCCCAGTTGGGTTTAGATCAAGTATATACAGAATTATTGCCTGCTGACAAAGTAGAGCAATTTGAACTACTGGAGAAAAACAAGTCGGCTAGAGGCAAGCTGCTGTATGTAGGGGATGGGATCAACGATGCCCCGGTATTGGCCCGAGCTGATATCGGAGCAGCTATGGGGGGATTGGGTTCTGATGCCGCCATAGAGGCAGCGGACATTGTCATCATGAATGATGAACCTTCTCAAGTAGCCACGGCTATAAAAATTGCTCATACAACCAGGCACATTGTCTATCAAAACATCATATTGGCATTAGGGATCAAATTGATAGTTTTGGTATTGGGCGCGCTGGGAATGGCAACCATGTGGGAAGCGGTCTTTGCTGATACCGGAGTGGCATTACTGGCTGTTTTTAACTCGATGAGGATCATGAAAACCAAAAGTATATAGTAGGCATCAAAAAGCGACCGATGTTTGCTGTTTTAAAACAACTACATTGGCCTGCTTTTTGGTCAATATCTGGTTTGTGGCTTAGCTTTTTTGGAGTTTGCGTAAATCACCCAATAATTTGTCCACGGGAATTCCATGAGCTCGAGCACCCTGCTCGATGGTCTCAAACCTTAAGCCGCTTCATCCCCAACAGGCTATTCCATATTTGCGGAAAACCTGGTTGGCTCCGGGAATAGTTAGGGCTTCTTCCAGACGGGTATGGGCTTCCACCAAGTTTATCACCTCCTGGTTTAAGAAAAACGGGGGATTGATCCCCCGTTAGTACGAGTTATTTCAGGGCACCGTTGTACTGGGTTAGGCTTTTTTCGGCAATTTCGATGGCTTTGTTGACCATCATACCGCAGTTTTTGGAACTGACTCCGCCCCATCCTTCTGAGGCAACAATTTGATCAACTCCGAGTTCACGAGCGATTTCATATTTTAATTGCTCGGACATAAGGCCGCCTCTTCTTGCCAAAACTAAAAACCTCCTTTGAAAAAAGCTCGTACTCTTATATTATTGTTGCACTTGAGAACGAATTTATGGCTTGATGATTATCGATAATTTGTAAACACTTTCACTTAAATCATTAATATGTATTAAACTATATAGAAAAGGAGGATGCTAATGCGCTACGAAGGTAATGTTTTTAGACCACCCAGTGAAGCCCGCAGTTATATTCTGCAGTGTACTGTAGGTTGCACTCATAATCGCTGTACCTTTTGTGCCATGTATAAAGATAAAAAATATAAGGTACGGTCATTGGAAGAAATTAAAACTGATATACGCATGGCCAAGCAATATTATGGTGATGTTGAAAAAGTATTCCTGGCTGATGGTGATGCTATTGCTATGGATACCGGCGAGTTGCTGGAAATATTAGAGATGCTGTATCAGTCTTTTCCCAGCTTAAAGCACGTAGGAGTTTACGCCAGTCCGGATGTGGTTCTGAATAAAGATATGTCGGAACTAACTGCCTTGAAAGCGGCTGGATTGACGATTGCATATTTGGGTGTAGAAACCGGTGATGAAGAATTGCTGAAAGATATTCGCAAAGGCGTGACCTATGATCAAATGGTGCAAGCTGGACTGCATTTACGGCAAGCTGGTATCCAATTGTCGGTTACGGTTTTACTAGGGCTGGCTGGTAGAACACCCAAAGCACTGGAGCACGCGAAAAACACCGCCAAGATCTTGAACGAAATGAAACCCGAATATATTGGGGCCTTGACATTAATGCTGGTACCCAAGACCGAGTTATATCGCCGTATGGAACGCGGCGAGTTTGAATTGCCCGGGCCTTTTGAAGTTCTAGATGAACTGCTAATTATGATTGAAAACCTGGAATTGGATGGCAGTGAATTCCGCAGTAATCATGCTTCCAACTATTTACCCATAAAGGGCCGCCTGCCAGATGATAAGCAGGAAATAATTGATCTGATCAAAGATATTATTGCCAAGAACGATCGCAGTTATCTGCGCCCTGACTATCTGCGCGCCTTATAAAATTGAGGTTGTCAGAAGGAAGGAAATGGTTTATTATCGTTATTTAAGGCAGCCGTTGGTTAAGGGGGGACATTGGTGCGCTTATTTGGCAGGAAAGACCAGGAGCTCTTTGCGCTTTTCAGAGAAAGCGCCCGTATGGTAATACGAGGCGGTGATATTCTGCGTACCGTAGTAAATGATTATGCTGACCTGGATGTTAAAATGGCAAAGCTGACCGCCATGGAACATGAGGGCGATCGCATGATCCAGGAACTGGTACGTCGATTAAATACCAGCTTTATTCTCCCCTTTGATCGTGAGGACGCCTTCCAACTGGTGCAAAAACTAGCAACAACTCTGGATTATATTACGGGCATCATTGACCGCATGATTTTATATAAGGCCGGCCAGCCTGATGAAAGAGTTAAGGAAATGGTGGAAGTACTTTATGAAGCTCTACAGCTTCAGGAACAGGCCTTTCACCTGCTGGATCGAATCGAGCAGAATAAAAAGCAGATTTTGCAGTGCTGTCAGGAGATAGGTCGGTTGGAGAAAAAACAAGATTTATTGTACCGCAATGGAGTGGCTTATTTGTTCGAACACCATGAAAATGATCCCCTAGCTATTATTAAATGGCGGGAGATATATGAGAATATAGAAACAGCTCAGGATTATGTTGAGGATGTTGGGGAACTGATCAGCAACATCTGTATTAAATACTCTTAGAGAACATAAATTGCCCTTCCTGGATTACCGGGAAGGGCAATTTTTTTATATCCATCGGCGGTAGCGGAAAAATCCTACCATTCCGAGAGCCATCGCTATCATACCCAGCAAAATGAACCATAGGTAATAGGGATTATCTGAGCCGGGCAAAGGCACATTCATGCCGAAAAAACCAGTGATCACCGTTAACGGCATCATGATTATTGATATCATGGTCAGAACGGTTATTATTTCGCTGGTGCGACCGTTGATAATCGAGTAATAAGTTTCAGTGGAACTGTT
>CAZTZX010000001.1:59711-61413 GCA_964618175.1 uncultured Syntrophomonas sp.
TCTTCTTCCTCAGCATCCTCAAAGTAGCGCAGGGCATGAAAAACAAAAAAGTAATAATCGTCGTATTTATCTAACTTGGCCCGGGGACTTTCCTGCAGACAGTCTTCCAGGGCTAGAGGATGGAATTCAAACAAATCCCCAATATAATGGAGTTCTTCAGCAGAGCATTCGTATAAATCGATCCACAGCAGACTATTCGGATTCTCCAAGAGTTGATCGCGATTGTGCAGATCAACGTCATGATACATGGAGTCGTCTTCATAGTTGTAGTAATAAGTCTTTATCACGACTCTCCCTCCTTAACGGAAGGTCAGTCAACCACTCTCAGTGGTGCTACAGAGACCTTCCGCAGATATTTGATATTTTGGCACGATCGGTAATCTGGTATCGGTTCCATTTCACCACCACCTTAAGTTCAAACTCCTTTTCAATATATACCGCTCTTGATGCAAAGTTGTCAACCGCTGGGCAAATTATTTGCTGAGCTGTGTTGTCATATTTACCAGGAAGCAAACTGGATAAATACTCCATTAATTGGGTAGATTTACGGCAGGAGGGAAACATGCGCAGATTTCTAATCATATTGACCTTGGCTTTGCTGCTGGTAGTGACCCTGGGGTTTAGTATCCCCTGGCCGGAAATGCAAATTCCGCAGGCCTCCATCGTCTACGATGTCAACGGCACCCCTATTCGAGGACTGGCAGAACAAAACCAAATAAACCTTCCCTTGGAAGACATCCCGGCTAGCTTTATCGCGGCCGTTATCTCCGTGGAGGACAAAAACTTTTACAGTCATCACGGTGTGGATTTTACAGGTATTTTGCGTGCTCTACTAACCAATATTCGGCAGGGGGAAGTGGCCGCTGGTGGCAGTACTATTACCCAGCAGACTGCCAAAAACCTGTTTTTAACCAATGAGCGTACTTTGACCCGCAAAATAAAGGAGCTATTCTACGCCATTCAATTGGAAAGAACGTACAGTAAAGATGAGATACTTTCTATGTACTGTAATACCATTTATTTCGGCCAGGGAGCTTACGGAGTGGAAGTAGCTGCCCGAACCTTTTTCGCTAAACCGGCTCAGGAATTGACTTTGGCCGAGTCGGCTCTTCTAGCTGGGTTGCCCCAGTGGCCTAATGGATATAATCCCTACGTTGATGCCCAAGCTGCCATCAGACGACAGAAAATGGTGTTAAATCGGATGGTGGAAGAAGAAGTGATAACCGCTGAGGAAAAAAATGCCGCCGAAGAGCAGGAGCTAATCTTTGAACGGGCACCCTATATGGGAGGAGATGCTCCTTATTATATGGCCATGGTCAAGGATCATCTAATCAATATTTACGGAGAACGAATGGTTTTCCAGGGTGGATTGCGTATTTATACCACCTTAGACTTGAAGTTACAGGAGGCTGCTAACCAAGCTTATAATACTGGCACTCAGAATTGGGATCCTGACCTACAGGCAGCCTTGGTGGCAGTTGATGCCAAGAATGGTGAGATACGGGCTCTAATAGGAGGTCGGGATTATGCCGCCTCCAATTATAATCGAGTTTATGCCCAACGCCAACCAGGATCTACCTTCAAGCCCTTTATGTATTCCTTGGCCATCGAAGCAGGATTTACAGCCGCTGATCAAATTCAATGCGAAGAAGTGGAGTTTGAATTAGTGACTGGTGACATCTATAAACCGACCGATTATGGT
>CAZTZX010000002.1:0-18162 GCA_964618175.1 uncultured Syntrophomonas sp.
ATGAATGAAAATACTTCCTTGGGTGTAGGGGAGGCTTTAGCCTCCCATCGGAAACCCTTTTCAAGGACTACTGATACTATGCCCATAGGGCTAATCAACTAATGTTGCTAAAGTTTCCGCTACTGCTTAGGTGAGAAGCATTTTCATAGCAATGACAGGTCAGAAATTCTAGCGTTTAGCGGGATAGGGTTTGGATGGTATTCCAGAACTCAGGATAGGAGATATTTACCGCTTCAGCATTGTCGATGTATGTGGGGTTATCGCCTATTAAGCTGGCTATGGCCAGACTCATGGCTATACGATGATCCCCAAAACTATTCACGATTGCCCCCCGCAAACAAGACTTACTGCCATCAACAAAAAAACCATCCGGGGTGGCTTCAATGGCCACTCCCATGCGGCTCAATTCCGAAGTGATGGCAGCAATACGATCGGTTTCCTTAACGCGGAGTTCCCCAGCATCACTAACCACTGAAGTACCATCAGCAACCGCCATAGCTACTGCAAGTACAGGCAGTTCGTCTATGAGGCGAGGCATGATGTCCCCTTTGATTTCTACTGCCTGCAAGGGTGCCGTTCGCACCAATATATCAGCCATTGGTTCACCGACCGCCGTACGTCGGTTTAGAATTTCTATGTCGGCACCCATTAAACGCAAAACGTCCAGGAGGCCGTCCCGAGTAGGATTAACACCCACTCGTTTTAATAGAATTTCTGAATTCGGTACAATGGAAGCAGCTACCATGAAAAAGGCCGCCGATGAGATATCATTGGGGACTTCCCAGTCCTGCGAAGATAACTCTGCCCCGGGAACCACTCTCACTTGCCCAGGCTGTCGCTCAATTTGGGCTCCCATAGCAGTCAGCATGCGTTCCGTGTGATCCCGGGAGAGAGCATTTTCCCGAACAGTGGTAGCCCCCGCGGCCTGTAACCCAGCTAATAACAAGGCTGACTTTACCTGAGCACTTGCCATAGGCATTTGGTATTCTATCCCCTGTAGATTTCCGCCCCGCACAGCTATCGGTGGAAAATTGTCATGGCGGGCCATAAAGTGGGTTCCCATCTCTGACAGGGGGGTCAAAACTCTCTGCATGGGCCGTTTGTTCAAGGATTCGTCACCACTTAAGACAGCTGTAAAAGGCCTTCCGGCTAACAGTCCGGCCAGCAGTCGCATGGTGGTGCCTGAATTACCGCAATCCAGCACTACCGCAGGTTCCTTTAGCTGGTCTATACCCGGACTGTCTATCAGGAGATCATTATCCTGCGGCTGAATAGAGAGTCCGAGTGATTGCAAACAGCGACAGGTAGTCCACGTATCTTCGGCCTGTAAAAAATTCTTCACCCGGCTGGATCCCTTGGCTAAAGCTGATAGAATCACCGTCCGATGAGAAATAGATTTATCAGGCGCCACTTCAGCTTCACCCCGCAAGTAAGACACCCTATTAACTGTTCTGCGCATTGTCTCCCCCCTATCTTATCCAGGCTTTGATGGAAGCATCTTGCAGTGCTCGCACGGCTCTTTGCCCATCCGGCAGGTCAGAAACTCCCAGTCGAATTGTGCCTCCATCTCCTTCTCGCACCCGTAAGATCTCAATATCGGCAATATTGATATTATGATTGCCCAAAATTCTGCCTAGCTCCCCTACAATTCCTGGCCGATCAGGTACAATACAGATGACATCGCACATGGTTGGCATCAAACCCTTCTGCCCATGGGGTATTTGAGCACGAATTGCTTGGGCCTTGGTCAGGTCTTCCATTAGCATCTCCTGATCGTTTTCCTCCAAGGCTGTTCGCAGCTTTGCCAATTGTACAATATATTTATCCAAACCTTTCACGATGGCTGACCGGTTAGTGATAAGAATGTCTTTCCACAAGCTGGGACTAGAAGAAGCAACCCGCGTAGTATCACGGAAACCTCCTGCTGCCAGCATCAATAGATCAGGCTGACCTTCAGTGAAATTCACCAGGCTTATTGCGGCTAAATGGGGAAGATGACTGACCGAAGCCACCATTTTATCATGTTCATCCGGTTCCATAATTTTTATTTTGGCACCGGTAGGGGCTAATAGATCCATTAACTGCTCTAAAGGATCTGGAGGAACAGTCGGCCCGGGGGTCAAGATATAGACAGCGTTTTCAAATAAATAACGGTCAGCTCCCTGGATACCCTGTATCTCTGATCCAGCCATGGGGTGTCCGCCAATAAAATGAACGCCTTCAGGCAGGCATCCCAGCCATTCCATGACCTTTTGTTTAGTACTGCCCACATCGGTTACCAATGCTCCCGGCCTAATGTGCCTAGCAACCTGGGTGATTATACTGGGAAAGGTCTGTAGCGGCGTACAAAGAAACACTACATCCGCCCGCTTTATACCGTTTTCCATAGAAGCAATCTCATCTATAGCCCCCATTTGCAGGGCTTTGTGCAGCGATTCCTCATCATTGTCTATGCCGATAATTGTACTGACCTGGGGTAAATCATGCCAGGCCAGGCCCAAGGATCCGCCTATTAAACCAGTGCCTATGATAGCTACAGTAATGCTCATAATCAGTTCTCCGTGGCCCGCAAGGCGATGATCATCTTGTTGACCCGGGTGACCAGACGGGCAAAATTCTCCGGAGTTAGGGACTGTGGTCCATCGGAAAGAGCTTCGCTGGGATTCTGGTGGACCTCTACCATCACTCCATCAGCACCTGCGCCAATGGCCGCCAAGGCCATCGGTTCTACCAATTTCCACTTGCCGGTACCGTGACTGGGATCAACAATGATCGGCAGATGGGTCAACTGTTTGATCAATGGTACTGCACTTAAATCCAGAGTATTTCTGGTGTAGTTTTCAAATGAACGGATGCCCCGTTCGCACATGATAACCTGTTTATTGCCACTGGATATGATATATTCAGCCGCCATGATCCATTCCTCTATAGTGGCAGAAGGCCCTCGCTTAAGAAGAATGGGGCGCTGGATCTTTCCCAGTTCGCGCAGCAAAAAGAAATTCTGCATATTGCGGGCCCCCACCTGCAGGATATCTACATATTCGGCCACTTCGTTCACCAAGCGTGGATCCATTATTTCCGTAACCACCGGCAGGCCCGTTATCTGCCGAGCTTCTGCTAATATCTCTAAGCCCTCATGCTCCAACCCCTGAAAGGCATAGGGTGATGTGCGCGGCTTAAATGCCCCTCCGCGCAGCATAGTCGCCCCAGATTCTTTTACGGCTTGGGCCACTTCCAAAAATTTAGACCGTCCCTCCACCGCACAGGGTCCGGCAATTATCTGCACCTGTCCGTTGCCCAACATCTGCCCGCCCACTTCTATGAGGCTGTTATTCGGCTGAAATTCACGTGAAGCCATCTTAAAAGGTTGAGCAATAGGCACTACCTTTTCCACTCCGGGAAGGGTTTCAAACAGTTCCATGGTGGCAGCAGTTTTCTGCCCTATGGCACCGATTATGGTTCTCTCTACTCCTTGCGACAGGTGGACCTGAAAACCTCTTTCCTCCAGTTTGCAGCTGACCTGCTGGATCTGTGCAGGCGCAGCCTGAGCTTCCATTACAATGATCATTGCCTTCCAACTCCCTTTCTCGTAAGGGCGGTGAGAAAAACAAAAAAACCATGGCGAAATGCGCCCATGGTTCCCATGGTACCTATTCCCACCATCCTACCATACTACTTTTTAAAACAACTTCCTACTTTCCTACATAATCAGAATAGCATTATTCAGTTCAGGGGCGCAAGGGGTTAATTAAACCCCTAATTAGGAGGATCATATTTTTACACAACAGCACATCAGGCTTAACACTGACATAAAGTATTTGCAGGAAATCAAGGCATAGTAGAAGAAAAGTATGATCAAAGAAAAAAGAGGTTTGTGGAATGGAGTGGTTTCTAATGACTGATGCACAAGGTTTGGGGCTCCTGCTAGCAGCAGGGATATTTGGATTGTTGATAGTTATCCTGGCGTTAGTATTTTATGTACTGTTTTCCCTGGGACTGTATACTATGGCAAATCGCCGTGGCATTTCTAACGCCTGGCTGGCCTGGATTCCCATTGCCCAATTTTACACGTTGGGAGAAGTTATCGGCCCGGTAAAGTTAGGAGATTTCACTGCTGATCAGCCCGGACTGTACCTGTTAGGGGCCATAATCGCACTGTGGGTTCTTTCCTATATCCCAGCAATCGGTTCTATCTTTTCACTGCTCAATTTGGTAGTGGCTATAGGATCTCTGTATTATCTTTTCAGTCGTTATACCACGGAAAATACCCCTTTACTCTATACAATTTTAGCAGTTGCATCTTTTGGAGCCCTGGGCGCCATTCTTGTTTTCGTGATCCGTAATAACCAATATCTAGCCCCTGATGTCTCCTCCGTCGCATAAAAAGCAAAAGCATGGGGCGTCTTTAACGTATGCCCCATGCCTGACTATCAACAGACTAGGAAAAAAACTATCGATCTGCCGCTCGTTTCTGGTTATCAGGCTTTACCCAGATAAGCCTTTTTCACCTGTTCATTATCGGCCAGTTCCTTACCGGGACCCTGCAGTGTTATATTACCGGTTTCCAATACATAGCCATAATCAGATATTTTCAAAGCAGCGGTGGCATTCTGCTCAATAAGCAAAATAGTCATGCCGTCCTTATAAATATCCATAATAATGCGAAATACTTCCTTTACCAGCAAAGGAGCTAATCCTAAGGATGGCTCATCCATCATGATAAGACGGGGGCGTGACATTAAGGCACGGCCAATGGCCAGCATCTGCTGTTCACCGCCTGACAAGGTACCGGCTACCTGCCATTCTCTTTCCTGCAAACGGGGAAATAGTTCAAACACCTTTTGGATGTCCTTTCGAATACCAGGCTTATCATTGCGGGCATAAGCTCCCATCTGCAAATTCTCCATTACTGTCAAATTCGCAAAAATCCGGCGCCCTTCCGGAACCAGAGTGATCCCCTTCTTAATAATATCGACAGTCGGCTTGCCGGTTATATCTTCACCTTCGAAATATATCTTACCGGATGAAGCGGGAACCTGATTGCATATAGCCCGCAGGGTGGTACTCTTCCCGGCTCCGTTAGCGCCTATCAAGCTGATGATCTTGTTTTTCGGTACCTCCAGGCTTACTCCCTTCAGGGCATGGATCCCTCCATAGAAAACCTGCAGATCTTCAATTTTAAGCATCTGTATCCACCGCCCCTAGATAGGCCTCGATGACCTTCTCGTTATTTTGGATTTCTTCCGGGTTACCTTCGGCCAGTGTCACCCCATAATCGAGTACATAAATCCTCTGGCAAACACCCATGACCACTTCCATATGATGCTCTATCATGAATACTGTCAGGTTGAATTCCTGGCGTATACGCTTGACAAACTCCATCAATTCCAGAGATTCCTGGGGATTCATGCCCGCTGCCGGTTCGTCCAAGAGTAGCAGTTGGGGTTCGGTAGCCAGCGCCCGGACAATTTCCAGACGGCGTTGCTTTCCGTAAGGCAATGAAGTAGCCTGCTCAAAGGCTACATCATCCAGCTGCACCTTCTCCAGCAATTCCAGGCATTCCTGGTAATGCTGCTGACGTGCCTTTCCATAGCGGGGTAAACCCATAATAGCTTCACCCAGGGTCGCCTTTAAACGCACATGTTTGGCGATCATAACATTTTCCAGAACACTCATGGTTTCAAAGAGACGAATATTTTGAAAGGTTCGGGCTACTCCCTGTGCGGTGACCTGATCCGGTCGCCACCCAGTAATATCCTGACCGGCAAAAATCACCTGTCCGGTGGTAGGCCGATACACCCCCGTAATGACATTAAACACGGTGGTTTTTCCTGCCCCATTAGGCCCTATTAGGCCTACAATTTCGCCTTCTAAGATGGATATTCCCAAATCGGAAACGGCTCGCAATCCGCCAAATTCCATACTAAGCTGTTCGGTACGTAGTATTTCTGCCATTAGTTTGCTTCACCCCGTTTCACCTGGTGGGACTTCTGAATACCCAACCGATTTAAGAGCCAGTTCCAGTTAAACTCGTTGGTACCCATCAACCCCCGGCGGTAGAATAGGATTATCAACAGGAGTCCCAGAGAGAATATAACCATTCTCATTCCCGGTATACCTGGTATTTCTAACCCCAGGAGATTCATAGGCTGCTCTACGAAACGGAGAACTTCCATTAGAATGGAAAAAATAACTGCCGCAATCACTGAACCGCTCAAACTTCCCATCCCTCCAAGAACAACGATCAGAAGAATTTGGAAAGTAAACGTAAATCGATACATGGTTGGATCGATGGATGTGATCAAAAAGGCCATAAGTGCTCCGGCAATTCCGGCAAAAAAAGCCCCAATAGTAAATGACAGGAGCTTATGCTTGAATATATTGATGCCCATAGCCTGGGCCGCTATTTCATTGTCGCGAATGGCCTTAAAAGCATAACCCCAGCTACTGTTCATAATTCTCATTAATACGATGACCGTAACGATGACACAGCCCCAATAAACCAGCATACTGTCTACCGAAGGAATGTTCTTTAATCCTAAAGCCCCATTGGTAATGGGAATTACATTGGTGACCACAATGCGTATGATTTCTGCAAAGCCCAAGGTAGCTATGGCCAGATAATCGTCGCGCAAACGCAAGGCAGGGAAGCCAATAAGAAATCCGAACAATGCTGCCACGATTCCAGCCAACAGTATGGCCGGCAATATCGGCCACTGCACATTGGCCAGCAGCGGATGGATCGGTTCCATGAAGTAAATTATTTCTTTACTGGCGGGCGACATGGTGAGGATCCCCGCCACATATGAGCCGATACACATGAATCCGGCATGTCCCAAAGAAAACATCCCGGTAAATCCCAAGATCAAATTCAGGCTCAAAGCCAGAATGGCATAGATAGCTGCCAGGTTTAACACCCGGATGTAAAAGCTATTCATGGAACCCTGGGCTATATAAAGTGCTCCAAAGGACAAGAGCACAACTAGCAGCGTTAATATTGATTTCAACTTCGCGTGCTTGTCCATCTTTACACCTTCTCTACTACGTTTTCACCGAGAATTCCACCCGGTCTGAATAAAAGGATCAGAATAAGCACTATAAAGGCAAAGGCATCCCGATAGCCCGATAGTTCTGGCATAAATGCCACCAGCATAACTTCGCAGATCCCCAAGACAAAACCACCGATCATAGCTCCGGGGATACTGCCAATACCGCCCATTACTGCAGCAATAAAGCATTTCAGTCCGGGAAACATTCCCATCAGAGGATCTACCTGCGGATACTGCATGCTCCACATGATCCCCCCTACTGCTGCCAAGGCAGAACCAACCGCAAAGGTCGTACCAATAACTTTATTGACATTAACAGCCATCAGACTGGAAGTTTCAAAGTCACGGGAAACAGCTCGCATAGCAATGCCCATCTTGGTTTTTTTGACCATAAAGGTGACCAGCAGAAGCAATATTACGGTAACTACGGGTATAAGAATGGTTAAGGACAAAAACGATATATTACCTAGCTGAATGTTCCATACCAGATCATCGGGACGGGGGAAGGGTTTGGGTCGGGCACCCAGGGCTACAATTCCCAGGTTCTGTAGTAAAAACGATACACCGATGGCAGATATTAGTACAGAAATACGCGGAGCGCTGCGCAGCGGACGGTAGGCTATCCGTTCAATGCTAACGCCCAGCAGTGTGGTTAGTACAATGGCAATAGCAAAAGAAATATACCACGGCAATGTGAATACCAGCATACCGTAGAAAGCAATGTAAGCGGCCACCATTAGCAGATCTGCATGAGCAAAGTTTATTAAACGAATTATGCCATATACCATGGTATAGCCTATGGCTATCAAAGCATACAGACTGCCCAAAGTTATGCTGTTGGCGACGTTTTGCAGGAAAATTTCAGGGGACAAGCCAACCCACTCCTTGTGTTAAACTTCCTAATAAAGCAGGACTTGTAAAAAAGATGTTTAGAAAGACATACTCCCCCTCAAACCTGAAGGGGAGTATGTTTACATTTAATTCCTATTTAGGATCCACTTTGGCTTCGTAAACAAACTGACCATTTTCAACTTTTTTGATAACTGCGGTCTTAGTGGCATCGCCATTGGCATCCAGGGTAATTATGCCGGTGGCGCCTTCAAATCCGCTGGTGTCAGCCAGTGCATCACGAATAGCCTGGGGCTCAGCTGAGTTAGCCCTTTCAATAGCATCCTTAGCTAAAATGTAAGTGTCAAATCCCAACGCAGCAAAGGCATTGACCTCTTTGTTCGGATATTTGCCGGCAAAGGCTTCCAGGAAAGTTGTTGATACTTCGGTTACTGGCTCTTCAGCAGTAAAATGAGTGCTGAAGTAGATATCCTGATAGTCTACGACCTGATTCAAAAATTCTTCAGCTTCCCAAGTATCTCCACCCAGGATAGGAACATTGATGCCCAATTCCCGGGCTTTAGCTACCAAAATTCCACATTCCAGGAAGTTGCCGGGAGCAAATATCACATCAGGATTCTTAGATTTAATGTCTGTCAACTGAGCGGAAAAATCCTTGTCTCCGGTGTTATAGTTCAGTTTTCCTACGATGGCTGCATCTCCATTGGTTGCCTTGAAGGCTTTTTCAAAATAGCTGCTCAGTCCCACCGAATAATCCTGCTGCACATCCTGGATTATGGCGGCGGTTTTGGCACCTAAAGTTCCGGTAGCATAATTGGACATTACCGTACCCTGGAAGGGGTCAATGAAGCAAACCCGGAAGTAAAAGTCATTGTCCAGGGTAACTGCGGGATTAGTGGGGGAACAGCCGATAACTGGAATGCCTTCACGCTTGGCGATAGGTCCACCAGCCATAGCGAGCGAGCTTCCATAACTGCCTATGATCAGGTTGACCTTCTCTTGAGTTATCAGTCTTTCCACCGCATTAGCAGCTTCTTGTTTTTCACTCTTATTATCGACGGTTACGATTTCTACCTTTTTGCCTAGTATTTCAGGATACATTTCCCGAGCCAACTCAATACCTTCCAGAGTCATCTCTCCACCGGCAGCATTCACTCCGGTTAGGGGTTCAAACACACCGATCTTGATTACATCAGAATCGGCTGCATCCTGGCCGGCATTTTGATCCTCCGACCCTCCACATCCTACTGCCAGTAGGCTCATTATGAGGATCAGGGCAATCAATACAACATAGTTCCTCCTCTTTAAACCCAACAAAAGTTCCGCCTCCCTTTTTTATCTGAATTATTGCTGTGCTCAACACCTGGCAATTGCTTTTTTAATTGTACCGCTATGCTTGTCTGAATGACAAGAAGAAACACCCGGTAACAAAATCCACCAGTTACCGGGTGTCAATCTTTTTATGTTCTAGATCAGCAAGTCGCCTGATCTGGTCAACCATTTTTAAAAAGTTATCCTTGTTCAAAGACTGTTTCCCATCGGATAAAGCTCGATCCGGATCCTGATGAACCTCGACCATGACTCCATCAGCCCCCGCTGCTACAGCCGCCTTAGCTACCGGAATCACCATATCCCATTTGCCGGTAGCATGACTGGGGTCAACCAGCACGGGCAGATGGGATAGTTTCTTAATTAAGGCTACCGCTCCAATATCTACTGTATTTCTGGTATATGTTTCAAAAGTCCGGATGCCCCGCTCACATAGTATGACCTGGGGATTGCCCTGGGCTAAAATATATTCCGCGGCCAGTAGCCACTCCTCTATGGTTGCTGAAAATCCTCTCTTCAGGAATATAGGTGTACCCACCTGTCCCAGCTGATCCAACAGAGCATAGTTTTGCATATTACGGCTACCCACTTGCAGGACATCTACTTCTCCCACCAGATGATCCAGGTCGCGAACATCCATTACCTCGGTTATTACTGGCAAACCAGTGGCTGACCGGGCCTCCTTCATTATCTCCAGACCTTCTTTTCCTAAACCACGGAAGGAATAGGGCGAAGTTCGCGGCTTGAAAAGGCCCCCCCGCAGCAGGTGCGCACCGGATCTGGCCAAAAACTTGGCAAGAGTTACATAATCATCCCGGTTTTCTACTGCACATGGTCCGGCAATGATAGTACAGTATCCCTCTCCTATGTTGACCGGTTCCCCTGGGCCCATAACCCGAACAATAGTATCCTCATTTTTAGTTTCTCTGGATGCCAATCGAAAAGGCTTCATTTCTTTCACCATAAATCCATTCTATAACACCTGGTACTACATTTTCATTCATTTTATGAATTCTGTTTTAATTATTATGAGCCTAGGGAGGATCAGGAATCAACCTATTTTGCTTAATACCGGTGATTCTTTGGCGATTAGACGGCAAATAGCAGGAATAGCCGAACAATATATAGAATTGATAATACTGTTTTACCAGATAGCAATAGGAAACATATGGTACTTAGGGATATGATTGTCTGCCCAAGGGAGAGGCAGTAAAATTCGTTCTAATGAGGGATTTTTACTGAAAGGGTGAAAAGGTTGAACTTAAACGAGATGTACAAGCAGAAACTAATGTCTGCCCAACAGGCCGTCAAGATGGTAAAGAACGGTACTGAAGTCTGGATCGGCATCGCGGTTCCGGTTCCGCTGGCTCTGGTAGATGCGCTGGTGGACAGAGAGCCTGAAGTAGAGGATATCACCATTAACCATATCGTAGATATCTATCCCCACAACACCTGGCAGAAACTGAACCGTGCCACTAACATTAAGGCTGACTGCGGGTATCCGACTTCCAGCCGCGACCGGGTAGTCAGTGGAGATTTCACCATGACTCCCAACCGTTTCTGTGAACTTCCCAAAATATATACCGATGAGAACTTTCGACCTATGCATGTGGCTATGCTGATGGTAACTCCCATGGATAAGCATGGCTACTTCTGTTTGGGTCTGGGTGCTGATGCGACTCTGTCCATTGCTCAAAATGCCGCCCGTCGGCGGCGCGAAGGTGATGATCGTTATGTTGTATTAGCCCAGGTAAATAATCAAGTCCCTCGCAGTCGAGGAGTCAATTATGTTCACATTTCTGAAATCGATGCTATCGTAGAATATGATCAAGACCTGGCGGTTCTTCCAGAAACCACTCACATTTCTGATGAGGAAATGACTATTGGCAGATACTGTGCGGAGTTTGTCAAGGACGGCTCCACCATTCAATTAGGCATCGGCAGTATCCCTAATGCAGTAGCTCAAGCCTTTCTGGATAGCCATGTGCAGGATCTGGGTATTCACTCGGAGATGGCCTGTGACACTATGAAAGATCTCTGGGATGCAGGTATTGTAACCAATCGCCGCAAGACTTTTATGCCCTACCGTTCCATATTCACTTTTGCTATGGGTTCCCGCAAGTTATATGACTGGTTGGATGATAATCCGGGCATAGAATTCCATCCGGTAGATTTTGTTAATAACCCACACATCATAGGCAAGAATGATAATCTAGTTTCTATTAATGCCTGTTTACAGGTGGATTTGACCGGACAGATCTGCTCAGAATCTCTGGGCTGGAAACAGTACACTCATCCAGGAGGACAGGTGGATTTTGTTAATGGAGCTTTTCAGTCGCGCGGAGGGGTCTCGATTATCGCTACCCAGTCAACCGCACAGCCTAGATCAGGTGGTGGACAAATGATTTCTAAAATTGCCCCGCAGATAACTCCGGGAGGAATCATAACCACTCCCCGTTCCAGTGCTGATTATGTAATAACCGAATACGGAGTAGCTAAAATTAAAGGCCAGTCAGTACGCCAGCGCGTTCTCAACCTGATTGCGATCACTCATCCTCAGTTCCGCGAAGAGCTGGAATGGGAGGCACGGCAGCGTAATTTGATATAATGAAAAACCGATAGCTCCCTGATACCACAAAAATATTAGCCCCGCGCCTTAAAAACGCGGGGCTAGTTTTGCTTTACTACATGTTAGGCGCAAACGCCTACTTCCTTAAATAGTCATGGTTGATGCCGGCTACCTTATCCAAAGACAGTACGAAAGCTATTCCCTTATTAGGCTTATTCAAATCCGCCTCTTTGAGTATATTTTCAAGTACTACCTGACTGATATCAGAAGGAATCAGCGTTAGAATAATCTCTTTTTCTGGTTCGATAATTATTCCAAATATTTTTGCCTTTTCATGCACACCGCTACCGCGGCCATGCAGAATCGTTCCGCCTTCTGCACCGGCCTTTTTGGCTGCTTCCATAACTTTTTCTGCCCGACCCTTGTTTACAATAGTAACAATCAGATCATAGGCTATGCCTTCCATGAAGCATCCTCCCTCATTCAAGTTTTTAATTATATCTCTGGGCTCATTGTATCAAGTTTCTGAACTCTGCTCATCATAAATTTGGGATAATTTTCGATAGATTACCCCCAAAGTCAATATCGTCAATATCGGTGCCAAAGCGACCAAAGATACCATTCCAAATCCCTGTAAAACTGGATCTCTGCCTTCCAGGGCAGTGGCAACTCCTATGGTCATCGCCATTATAAAAGATACCGTCATAGGGCCAGTGGCTACTCCTCCCGAATCGAAAGCAATGGAAATAAACTGTTCATTACAATAGCGCATCATTATGAAGGCTAAAATATAGCCCGGAATCAATATATAGGCCAGGGGTATCCCATATAATACCCTGGCCATCGCCAGTGCCACGGCGAAGGCAACTCCTATGGCCATACAGTAGAGCATTACTGACCCGGGTATAGATCCGCTGGTAACCTTATCAACCTGGTCGATCATGACATGTACAGCCGGCTCGGCCAGTATGGCAACAAACCCTATTATAAATCCTATCGGTATAAGGATCCAGTTATAGGATAACGCGCTGAGCATGATACCCATTTTTTGGCCAGTAGGTATAAAACCAGCGTAAACTCCCTGCAGGAACAGAGCAATACCGAAAAAGGTAAGTATAAACCCTTTGACTACCTCGGAGAATTTTTCCCGCGGTAAATGCAAGACAAAAAACTGAAAGAAACAAACAATTATAAACAGAGGACCCAAAGCTAGAGCCACTTCTTTAAGGGTGGTAGCAAAACCGTCAAACAAGCTGAGCATAATCAACCGAACAGCACCCCCAGCAGCAACACGGCTAGGATAGGACCTACTGAAGCCAGTCCCACAAAGCCGAAACTATCTCTTTTACCACCAAAAGTCGAGGCTACGCCAACCCCTAAAGCCAGAATAAAAGGAACTGTCATAGGTCCGGTAGTTACTCCGCCGGAATCTAAGGCAACCGGGATATAATTAGCAGGAGTAAAGAAAACTAACAAAAGAACCAACCCATAGCTTATTAGAAGCAAGTATTGTATAGGCCAGCCTTTGATCAATCTTAGCAAAGCTAAGGCTATAAAAACCGCCACGCCGATCCCAACCGCCGCAATCAGAACCACTTTTAGTACTGCACCCTGGGATGCTTGGGCAAATTGCATCGCCAAAACCTGAACATCCGGTTCGGCTACCGTTACTGCAAAGCCTAGTAAGAGCCCAAACATTAAGACTAAACTCAGCTTACCGGTTTTGGGTAAGTATTCGCCAATCATTTCGCCTATGGGGACAATGCCGACTTTGGCTCCCAGAAAAAAGAGGATTAATCCTATACAAACCAAGACGACTCCACCGGCAAAACGCGCAAAGTCCTCATAAGACATCTTTAAGGCAATCTGAATAATGACTACCACTAGCGTAATTGGAAGAATAGAATAAGCTACTTCAATTAGTGTGTCTTTAATGCTACTCATAAAACCTCCTGGTATGGTCTTTTCAGGTGAGTATTTGGCAAAAACTTCGGTCGAGTTGACCGAGCAGAATTGAAAAAATGCGGGTTTTGCCTGCGTTTATAGTTTACATTACTAATGGCTAATAATGCAAACAAGTGGGATATTAGCCCAATTGTAGCTCACTATCCTTCGTTTTGAAAAATATGATAAAATGAGGTGTCTTGTCGGCTTTAGTTAAGCAATTTTAGTAATCAGCGCAAGGAGGAGCATATGCATCAGCCTATCGTAATCGGTATTTGTCAGATGCAAGTCGAAGATGATAAGTCACTTAACCTGCGCAAGGCAGAACAGATGGTTCAGTCGGCCGCCGACCAAGGAGCCAATCTGATCATTCTGCCAGAAGTATTCCATGCTCCTTATGAACCAGCTGGGTTTAGGAATTATGCCGAGACATTTCCGGGGCCTTCCACCGAAATGTTGTCCCGGGTAGCCGCCCATCATAACATTTGCCTGGTAGGAGGCTCTATCATAGAAGTGGACACTGCGGGAAGACTCTATAACACTAGCTATATATTCGGTGGCAATGGAGAATTATTAGGAAAACATCGCAAGGTGCACCTTTTTGATGTAGATGGTGTCATTACCTTTAAAGAGTCAGACGTCATCACCCCGGGTAATGACCTTACCATAATTGATTATAAGGGTTTTCGTTTTTGCGTTATGATCTGCTATGATATCCGTTTTCCGGAATGGAGCAGAGCCGCTGCCCTGGAAGGTGCTCAATTGGTAGTAGTTCCGGGAGCTTTTAATATGTCATCCGGGCCCTCCTTTTGGGAATTGATGATGCGGACCAGAGCAGTCGACAATCAGGTATACATAGCAGCGGCATCACCAGCTCGTAATTTGACGGCTTCCTACCACGCTTGGGGCCATTCCATGATCGTAGGCCCCTGGGGCAAGATTTTGACCGAGGCGGATAGCCAAGAAGAAGTGATCACAGCTGCTCTTGATCCCGCTCATATGGAAAGAGTCCGTCGAGAAATGCCGCTACTTAAGCATCGCCGCCGCGATCTCTATGAGCTCAAGTATTCCCGACATGAAAAATGACTTGATGGTAAAGGGGGGTGAACAGTGAAGTTTTACACTGAGTATCTTTGGTTTAATACTGAAAAGAAACGCCAGTATATACGGATAACTGATCAGGTTAGCCTGGCTGTGCAAAAAAGCGGAATTCAGGAAGGTATGGTATTAGTCAGTGCCATGCATATTACCGCTTCTGTTTTTGTAAATGATAACGAGAGCGGCATTATGCATGATCTGGATGAAATGCTGGAGAGGCTGGCACCTTTCCGGCCCGATTACCAGCATCATCGTACTGGAGAAACCAATGGAGATGCGCATCTGAAAAGCCTCTTAATGCATCATGAAGTGATCATTCCGGTCACCAGCGGCAAACTTGACGTAGGTCCTTGGCAAGAAGTCTTTTACGGCGAATTCGATGGGCAGCGCCGCAAACGGGTCATTATTAAGGTGATGGGAGAATGATGATCCTATCAGTCCAGGCTTAAATCCTGACGCAAGCACTGCGCTTCCTTTAAATAAATGTGGCGTATTTCCTGCTGAGATTTGTTGGTGTTTACCATAACCAGGACTCTTATGCACAGCGGCAAAGCCTGGGGTACCTCGATTTCTTGAAAACAGAGCAGGGGTACCTTATCCCATCCCATAAGACGGGCAGCTTCAGCTGGAAAAACTGATCTTATGTCAGAAGTTACGGTGAACAGCGCACTGGCGACATCTTCCGTCTCAAATTCATTTTCCTTTTGCATATGATCAAGCAGTTCACCAGTGGCAGCAAGCACCAGCGCTCTTTCATCCCTGTCGATAGTTATCGCACCGCGAATACCACGTACTACCATTGTTTAATTACTCCTGACAGCACGATGACCCAAGCCTATGGCCACCTCGTCCAGATGGAGCAGACCTATACCCATGAAAATAGCCACACTGACATGGTCGTTATGACGGGCTATGCCAATTTTGCCACCTACATTCAAACCTAAGGCCTTGGGCATGATCTGAGTAATAGCTTCTCGGGCAGCACCGGCCACCGCTCCTTCATCAGCATGGGTATCCTTTATTACGCCTTCCCGTTTAGCGGCCACAACTGCTCGTTCTACAATTTTTCCTACTGAACTGATAAACTCTCCGCCATAATCAACGGCTACTGCCCGTACTTCACTTTCAGCCAACAGTTGTTTTTTCAATTCGATCTCTTCCTGACGGGTAGCGCTTAATGCCATCTTAATAGCTGAGGTGGCGACTACCTTACTACCAATTTCCATTATACCTACCACCTTGTGTTTTTCCTCATTTTACTATAACCTTACCAACCATGACTAGACTGTGATTAGCAGTATACACATTATCCTTGGCAGGAAAAGACAGGTTTTCAGATGCCGATTTGATGCGATATTTTATGGGAAAATCGTAAGAGGTGGAATCGATCTCAACGGTGTCTCCGGCCATAACCTCTAGCCTGATTTCACGTTCATCGAAACGGGTTCTTTCTTTACCATTGACCAGTATGAGGGCTTTAGGAAGAGCGGAGTATTGTTCTATGGCTATGGTCAATACCGCATCCGGAGAGACCACTTTAGCAGGTGGTATCTGGCCAGGACTTTCAGCTATGGCCGGGTACTCAAAAATCTGACCTTCCAGCCGTTCTCCCCAACTGAGATACAGTCGAAATGGTTCACTGGTCATTAAGCCCTGAGCTAAGACAACTGCTGCCAGGCTTAAGACAATCAAGTGGATCAAGGACTTTTCGACCCTGTTGACAAACTTTCGCAAAGGATCACCCCCCGGGCCTGTTTCTCCACTATCTTATGCCCGATCGAGGTAGATTATCCATGGTTAGTCTCAATGATAGCCAGGGCCAAGGCAGCCGCTCCATAGCCATTATCGATGTTTACTACCCCTACTCCCGGTGCACAAGTATTCAGCATACTGAGTAGGGCGGCCAGGCCACCAAAGCTAGCTCCATATCCTACGCTGGTGGGAACCGCTATCACCGGGCGATGGGTGAGGCCTCCCACTACACTGGTCAGGGCTCCGTCCATTCCCGCCACCACGATCACCACCTGAACTTCACGTATAACGGGCAAATTGTGCATTACCCTGTGAATACCGGCCACGCCCACATCAAATAAGCGCACCACCGGAACCCCCATGGTTTCCAGACAAAGGGCCGCTTCCTCAGCCACTGGCAAATCAGCTGTGCCCGCTGTCACCACCGCTGCCCTTTGTTCAGTTTGCCAACCGGGACCAGGACGATAGAGTAAACGTGCCTGCGGATGGTAGCAAATATCAGGAACTTTTTTCTGTACATGCTGAAAGACTTCCTCACTGGCTCGGGTGCCCAAAAGACGATCATTTTTTGAGGATAGATGTTCCATGATTTGTGCAACCTGAGAAGGTTCTTTTCCCTGGCAGAATACTACTTCACAGAAATTGTCTCGCAAGGCACGGTGATCATCTACACGAGCAAATCCCAGATCGGTATATGGTTCGGTGATGAGCATGTCCAAAACTTCCTCAGGCTGCATCGTTCCTGCTTTTATTTGCTCCAATAGACTTTTAACGGTATCCCTATTCATAATGAAATCTCCCTACTATCGCCTACTTGTTGACCGTACCCATTCAAATCCAATGCAATAGACTTCAACCCCATAGTCTGGGCTACTCTAACTATACTAGCTCGTTTATCAATTATTAACGGAATTTCTTCTGGCCTAACCTCTAAACGTATTTCTCCATTATTAAAGCGAGCCCGCACCAAAGATATGCCCAAAAGGCGAACCGCTTCTTCCAGTTCATCCAGCCGAGCCAACAGATCGGCATCCAGATGCTGCCCAGTTTTGATGCGGGTAGCCAAACATGATTCGGTGGGGTATCCAGTAAAGGGCAGATGGTAGAAATGGCATAGGTTTATGATGCTGGCACGATCCAAGCCAGCCATCAATAGCGGACTGATAATGTTGAATTCACCTAAGGCCTTCATGCCTGGTCGGTATTCCTTAAGATCGTCCCCATGAGATCCATCCAGCAAGGTTGCCGGCAACTCTCCCATATTATGCAGCATATAAGTAAACCGGCTGCGTTTACAGTAATAGCAACGCAGTAAGTCATTGCGACTAAATAATTCATCTTCCATCTCGGGAGTATTAAGGATAATATGTTCTACCTGCAAGATTTCGGTTGTCTGTACTGCGCGGGCCAGTTCCTGCTGAGGAGTGGTCGGGGAGTAAAAGGTAACTGCTTTTATCTGGCTTTTATCAAGAAAATGCGTGCAGGCCCATAATAGAAAGGCACTGTCCATACCTCCCGAAAGCATTATAATTACCCGGGGTAGGCTTTGCAGTATAGCTCCCAACTTTACTA
>CAZTZX010000002.1:18262-59227 GCA_964618175.1 uncultured Syntrophomonas sp.
CCGTCTACTCCAATTCCAATTCCCATGGCAACGCAGACTGCATCAGCCACATGAACAATAGCAGTCAGTTTGGGATTGATCTGAGCATTATCGGGGTCATGGTGAAATTCTATGGCTTCTACTAATTCGGGAGGCAGGTTCCACTTCTCTGCTATTCTAGCCCCGACCTGAGCATGATTAAATCCCAGGACGCTTTCTTCAGCCTGCAAGAACGAACATTCGTTATTTAACACCTTGTCGAGTACTTCATGGTAAGCCTCTTTTAGAGAACTGTTTAACACTACTTTGCCGGTGTCATGAAGCAAGGAGGCTGTATAAGGTACATCCACTCCGGCATATTTGACCCGCCTAGCAATTAGGCGGGCAGCCATAGCTGAGGTTTGGGAATGCTTCCATAGTTCACCGTATTCCAGAGCATACCCTTCCATCTTTTGCGATAGTATTTCACTAACCGATGCCGCCATGACAATGCTGCGGATGGTTTTGAATCCCAACAATACTGTGGCATCGGTCACCGATGCAATACGGCGTGGGAAATTATAAAAAGCTGAGTTAGCCAGTTTTAATACCCGGGCCGTCAACCCCTGATCCTGGGATATCTCCTGGTTGATATCCTGTGCCGTAGAATCAGGTTCTTCGGTGAGTTCCATTACCTTTAGAACTACCTGCGGCAAAGAAGGCAAATCTTGTACTGCCTGAACAATTTCATCCAAGGAAATCCTTCCCATCAGGATTCCTCCTTTATCTCCAGTTATCCAGTTTACGTTCCAAATATGACCGGTAATTAACCATTTCGGCACAAATCTTCATCAGCAGTCGTTCTATATCCAAACGCGACAAGGTCAGATCCTCGGGATCTAGAACCTCAACCGTTCGGAATTCTTCCTTCATGGTAAACTTAACCGCATCTTCTAGGGTATCGGCTAAATAGGTGATGGTAACCGGAGCAAATGCCGTCATTTTACCAGTGACCTCATCCAAAACAGTATATACTTCCTGGCTCATATCGATGTCTTCAATAAAGATACCTTGAATAGGAACATTGCGCACTAGTGAAACCTTATGTTGACGGAGTTCTTCCGCCACCATAACACCATTTTTGCCGCCGAATAATTTCCCCTGACGGGTTTTTCCCTGGTAATCAAAGCGAACTCTCATTTTAATTTTAGTCATGATCATTGCCGCCTCCCAGCTGCTTAATTAATCGGCGCTCGTCAGGCCTTAAGTAGCCTGATCCGGTATCCCCATTAGATTTGACGCCTGATCACAGGCGACTAACCGTGCCGCATTTAAGTAAGAATGCCCAGCAAATATCTACCTAGAGCGACCAAACCGTATCATCAAATCAATATAGTTGTCAAACTGAGACTAACGATGCTGCCATACTTCTTTTATAATATCGGTCTTTAGACGAATAACTTTATCTCCAGTTGAGTCTGAGCTGGTCATCTGTTCCACTTTTAGGTTCAGCAGGGTGCAGGTGTTACTGTAGCAGTCAGAGCATTACCGCCCCAGGTTTCCTAAATCAATTATATCAAATTGCTATCCACATATTTCATTCCTCAAGAATTATCCGCTTAGGAAGGCCTCTTAACTTGGGCTACCTGCAGTGCGTCTCCCTCCAAACCAGGGGCTTGCTGCTTGTCAGAAGGTTGATTATTCATCAGTAGTCTATACCCTCTTGGGCTCGCCCCCCCAAGGAAAAGGGATGTTTTATCATTTCCATATAGGTCACCAGATCTGCGGCATCAATTAATTCTTCAGTGCAGCTACGACCGGTTAGTATTAAATCTAATTCATCAGGAGCACGATCCAATATGTTTTTTATCCAAGGTTGGGCTCCGGGCCAAACTGACCACAGGTTAAGAATCTCATCCAGTACAATTAAATTCCACTTACCAGACTGGATTTCCTGCTCAGCCAGGATAAGACCCTCTCTGGCCTGTTCCTCATCCTCGCTTGTCCATCCTAAGCTGTTTACTATGCACTCCTGTTGCCCAGGACAGCAGGTTTGACCTAGGTAGGGACAGGATCTTCCAAATGATTCTATCACCAGGCGGGGGCTGTCTAAATAATTTGCCGCTTTCCACTCCCCACTGATACGCTGATCTTTTAAAAACAACATCACCAGCACTTTTCGCCCATGACCCCAGGAACGAAAAGCAATTCCAGCTGCCGCCGAGGTTTTTCCCTTACCTGGACCAGTAAAAATAAGTTTCAAAAGCTACCCCCACCAATATTATTTTTCAGACTGCCCAGTAGCCAGAGCTAACAATTGCTCAACCTCTTTCTGGGTCAAATGTCGGTGCTGTCCGATGACTAATTTATTTAGGTTAAGGTTGCCAAAGCCAGTACGAACCAGGTGTATAACGGGGTGGTCAATGGCCTGAAACATTCTTTTAACCTGGCGTTTACGGCCCTCATGAATTTCGATCTCCACCGTGGTTTCATTTACGCCAGACATAATTATCTGTGCACGTGCAGGAGATGTCCAACCATCATCCAGTTCAACACCCTTTTCCAAGCGTTTTAACTCGGAAGGTTGTATTTTACCTTGGACAATAGCCTGATAGCGTTTGGGAACCATATGGCGGGGATGAATCATCTGATTGGTAAAATCCCCATCATTGGTCAGCAACAAAAGGCCTTCCGTATCAAAGTCCAATCTTCCCACTGGATACAAACGCTGTCTGTCTTCGCCAATTAGATCCAGAACGGTAGGTCGGCCGAAGGGATCGGTTACGGTTGAAAGATACCCGGCTGGTTTATAGAGCAGGATATATTGCTTCGCTTCAGGTGTAATGGGAATTCGGTTTACTTCTACATAGTCTGCCAACGGATCCACTACAAACGCGGGTGTTGTGATCAGTTTACCATTTACCCTCACCTGACCGCCAACAATCAACTCCTCAGCCTTGCGACGAGAAGCCAGTCCGGCATGTGCTAAATACTTGGCGAGTCTCATGGTCATCCCTCTCGATCATAGGCGGGTTAAAAGAAGCCTCCAAGACCTGTGCCCCGAAGGGTTATCATCCTTAACGACTAGACTAATATTGTCATCCTGACGAAGGAACGACCGAAGGATCTTTCCCTTTGGTACGAGTAAAGATTCTTCGACTTCGTCTCAGAATGAAAGATACTTTCTTAGCGGTTTCGAACCGTCCCCATGCCTTACCCATGCCTTTGGAGATATACTCCTATTAAGTATTATGTTCCACGTTGACATAACCAAGTAAATATTTCAAGGTCTAATCCCAATAATACTGGTTTTTATAAGGAGTAATAGCTAGGTTAATAATATGGGGAAAGAAAGATTTATGGGGATAAGTCAGGGCATATTTGGTATCATGGTAATTAATCTAATAACCGGAGGCGGGCATATGACTAAACGGGAAATCAACAAGCCGCAAATCGAACAAGCAGTGCGTATGATCCTGGAAGCTATTGGAGAAGATCCCGAACGAGAAGGAGTATTGAATACGCCTAAACGGGTAGCCAGCATGTATGAGGAAATCTTTGCCGGTATGACTACTGATCCCAAAGAGTTTCTGCAAGTTTGCTTTTCCGAATATCATGATGAACTGGTTTTAGTAAAAGACATACCTATTTATTCAATGTGCGAACATCACCTGCTTCCCTTCTACGGCAAGGCTCATGTAGCCTACATCCCCAAAGGAGGAAAAGTAGTAGGGATAAGCAAACTAGCCCGGGTCGCTGAGGCTTACGCCCATCGTCCCCAGTTGCAGGAACGGTTGACCTCACAGATCGCTGATTGTATTAATGATACTCTTAATCCTTACGCCGTAGGGGTAATTATCGAAGCGGAACATATGTGCATGACCATGCGGGGTATCCGTAAGCCAGGGTCGGTAACAGTAACCTCGGCCGTCAGAGGACTATTTGAAACCAGATCGGAAGTCCGGGCGGAATTATTTGCTTTAATAAACTCTAAATAACATAGGGGTCAGGCCTTGAAATATTTACTCATGTGGTTGGTAAAGATTCAAGGCCTGACCCCTTACTATGCGAGCTACTAAAAGAGTCCTACAATTTCGCCGCTTTCCAGTATATCTATCTTTTCAGCGGCCGGGGTTTTGCCTAAACCGGGCATGGTCATAATCGTACCCGCTAAGGCTACTACAAAACCGGCCCCAGCTGACAGCCGCACTTCACGGACGGTCACCTCGTAACCGCGGGGACGTCCTTTCAGATCAGGGTTGTCGGATAGCGAATATTGGGTTTTGGCCATGCAAACCGGCAGATCGCCGTAACCCAAGTCCTCAAAACGTTGTAGCATTTTCGACGCTTCCGAGGTATAGTTCACACCATCTGCTCCATAAATCTCAGTACAGACCGTACGGATCTTTTCTTTAAGAGGAAGTTTTAGATCATAAAGAAACTTGAATTCACTGGATTTTTCAGCTGCCGCCATGACTTTTTGAGCCAATTCTTCGCCACCAGCGCCACCTTTAGCCCACACCCTGGACAAGGCTACTTCGGCTCCCATTGATTCACAGCGACCAACAATAAATTCGATCTCTTCTGCGGTATCGGTGGGGAATTCATTTAGGGCCACCACTACAGGCACTCCGAATTTACCGATGTTTTCCATCTGTTTCAGTAAGTTTTCAGTGCCCTTTTCCAGAGCCTCCATATTTTTTTCACCCAGTTGGTCTTTGGCTACTCCGCCATGGTTTTTCAAGGCCCGTATGGTGGCTACCAATACTACGGCATCAGGCTTCAGGTTCCCATAACGACATACGATGTTGAAAAACTTCTCCGCTCCCAAATCAGCACCGAAGCCTGCCTCCGTGATCAGATAGTCAGCCAGCTTCAGCCCAATTTGTGTCGCTACAATGCTGTTAGCGCCGTGGGCGATATTGGCAAAAGGACCTCCGTGCACAAAGGCCGGGGTGTTTTCCAGGGTTTGAACCAAATTAGGTTTAATGGCATCTTTCATTAACAAAGCCATTGATCCGGCAGCTTTCAGATCATCTGCGGTAACCGGCTTGCCATCGTAAGTGTAGGCTACCACAACACGCTTAAAGCGCTCTTTTAGATCCATTAAATCAGTAGCCAGGCAAAGGGAAGCCATGATCTCGGAAGCTACACTAATATCGAAGCCGGATTCCCGCGGGATACCATCCAGGCGTCCCCCCAGACCAATCACTATATGACGCAAAGCCCGTTCATTTAAGTCCATGATCCGTCGCAAAACTATCTGACGGGGATCAACATTAAGAGCATTGCCCTGATGTATATGGTTGTCCAACATGGCAGCCAAAAGATTATGAGCAGTAGTAACAGCATGGATGTCACCGGTAAAATGCAGGTTGATATCGTCCATAGGCACCACCTGCGAATAACCACCCCCAGCTGCTCCCCCTTTGATACCAAAACTGGGTCCCAAAGACGGCTCGCGAAGAGCTATAATAGCTTTCTTACCAACCCGGTTAAGGGCCTGACCCAATCCCACTGTAGTGGTGGTTTTTCCTTCGCCCGCCGGAGTAGGGGTGATAGCCGTAACCAGTACCAGCTTACCGGAGGGCTTGTTTTGCATGCGTGACCACACATCCAACGACACTTTAGCCTTATACTTGCCGTACAATTCCAGATCATCATCACTCAACCCAAGTGACTGTCCAATTTGATCAATAGGAGCCATCCTGCACTCCTGGGCAATCTCAATATCACTTTTCATTTCTTAAAAGCCTCCTCAACAAACAACTGTAATGTTATAGTAAACCGTTGGCCTGCTATCTTGCGTATCATAAGCCAACCAGGTGATTTTCTATGATCTGGTCGCGATTAAATTTCTCTAGTTTTAGAAAATGCTCGGCACAACTGACTAGGGCTTCCTGAGGAAGAGTTCCAATGATCTGGGTTCCAACTACCGGCACCCCGTAACGATTGGCCTCAGCTTCTATTAACTGAAATACTCTATAAATAGGAGTATTGTTGGTATCAAACATGTTCATGGATACCGCCGCCTGACCTCTTTCCTCAAAATACAAGCCAATAGAACGAATCGTACTGAAACCACCGCTGGGTCCCCGCACAGCCTTAGCAATGCTTTTAGCAATGTTCAAATCAGATGTTCCTAAAACAACGTTTACAGCCACCAAACCCGTCATAGCAGAGCTCACAATAGTAGCTCCCGCAGTCGGGTGTAGAGCTGCCGGTCCGACATCAGGGGCCCGTTCGGGAAGATGCGCTACCTCTTTTAGACCTTCAAACTGGCCCTTACGGATAAAGTCCAGACTTTTGCGTTGTTCATTACGAGCATTTTCACCGCTGAAATAAACAGGCACCTGGTAACGCTTGAAAATCTGTTCTCCTACTTCCTCGGCTATGGCAATACTCTCCTCCAGGTTGATGTTAGCCAGCGGAAAAATAGGTATCGTGTCCTGGGAGCCGATGCGCGGGTGATTGCCCTGTTGCTCTTCCAAATTGATCAATTCACAAGCCTTACCGGTCATATTTATCAGAGCTTCTTTTAAGGCCTCCGGCTTACCGATGACCTCTACTACCGTACGATTGAAGTCGGGATCCGGGTAATAATCAATTAGTTTAACACCGTCAATATCCCGCAATTCGCCAACAATTGCTTCGATAACCTCGGTACGACGTCCTTCACTAAAATTCGGCACAGCATGAATAAATTTTGATTCCGTTGCTTCCATAGTTATTTCTCCTCCTAGCTGATTGCAGTTGGCATGATTTCAAATATCAATATCTATTTATGTCTATAAACTGATGCTAACAGCTTGTGTTGACCTTCCAAGCACATTTCAGATAATAGGCATACCAGTAATCACTGGACTCTAGGAACCTGCCACCATGTCCCCTATAGTATGGTAACAATTTGCATCGATACGGTAAAGTACCAGTTTCTCCACCTCCATACACTATAGCCATTATAGCGCATTTTGCAATCGACGATCACCAATAATCAAGGTTATAGCGTAACTGCATTCGTCATTAAGAGTAATATCTAGGTAATATAATTATTCTGCCTTGGCGATAATTTTTTATTCCCAGCCTGGCTAGTCCAAGAAAATTGGAGAGGAAAAGAAAAGAAAAGGAACATCGAGAAACTAAACAGAGGTTACCGGAAGAGAAGATTGCAGATATAAATCGAAGCGATGAATCCGGTTATATCGGCAGTCAAGCCGGTTACGATGGCATAACGGTATTTTTTTATGCCTACCGCACCAAAATATACGGTCAGAACAAAAAAGGTGGTGTCAGTAGTACCCTGCATTACTGACGCCAATCTGCCTATAAAGGAATCCGGCCCGTATGTTCGCATCAGTTCTGTGGCCATCCCCAGAACTCCACTGCCAGACATGGGACGCATTATGGCCAGGGGCAAAACCTCGGAAGGCGCGCCCAGTAAAGAGGTCAAGGGTTCCAAAGCTATCGATAAATAGCCCATAGCACCTGAGGCTCGGAAAACGGAAATAGCCACCATCATTCCTACTAGAAACGGTATGATTTTGACCGCCGTCACAAAACCTTCTTGAGCGCCTTCAACAAAGCTCTCATAAACCGGCACTTTTTTCAGGTAGCCATAGAGGGGAATAACCAACAAAAGAAAGGGGATGGCCCAGGTAGAAATAACATTCAGTATGGTAAATAGCATTTAAGACGACCTCCGCCAGCGGCTGTGGGTACGGAACCAGTAATCCAGAGAGACCGCTATGGTCATGGCAATGCTGGTAGCAAATATGCATGGTCCAACAATTTCGGTAGGATTAACAGATCCGAAGGAAAGTCTGACACCTATCATAGTGGCAGGTATTAAGGTTATACAGGAGGTATTCAATGCCAAAAAGGTGCACATGGCCGTCGAGGCTTCATCCGAGTCACTATTTAAGGTCTGCAGTTCCTGCATGGCCTTCATGCCAAACGGCGTGGCGGCGTTGCCCAGCCCTAGCATATTAGCGCTTAAGTTAAGGATTATAGCGCCCATAGCCGGGTGTTTAGAGGGAACACTGGGAAACAACCGAACCATCAGGGGCCGCAGTATTCGAGCCAGAACAGCTACTAAGCCACCCTTTTCGGCAATTTTCATAATGCCCAGCCATAGAGCCATGACCCCCACCAGGTCAAAGCACACCTCCACTGCTCCTTTGGCAGCGCCCAATGCCGCTTCAGTCACAACTTCAATATTTCCGTTTAGGGCAGCAACTACAATACCGGACGCCAGCAGGATAAGCCAGATAAGATTAAGCAAGCTGATCCCTCCTACATTTCTTGTAGAAGGGTATGATAGCTCAGAAAAAATTAGAACAGCCCGCACTAGGCGGCTGTTCTGTATGCGTCATCTCATAGCTCAGATTAGATACATTCTGTTTTTAAACGAGGGGCGATTCGCTATGCGGGCGACCGCGTTTTTGCATCATAGCTTCCAGTTTATCCATTACTTGCGGAGCCAAATCCACCATGCGCTCAGCTAAGGGATTCCCGCTAGTAGAAATCAATCGCACATCGTTCATGCGCACCACCAGGAAACCGACCGGCCTAACTGATACTCCGGCACCGCTGCCTCCGGCAAAAGGCAGTGCATCGCTGTTACCTTTGGCAGTTAGATCGTACTCTCCTCCTCCGGCCGCAAAGCCGCAGGCTACCTGAGAAATAGGTATAATAACGGTGCCGTCATTAGTCTCTACGGCATCGCCCACCACGGTATTAACATCTACCATTTCCTTAATACTCTGCATAGCAGTTTTCATTAACCCCTCGATGGGATGATTGGGCTGATTTCCTTGCTGCTGTGCGTCCATTAAAATACCCCCTGACCATCCATACAGTAATATGAGCACCTACAAGAATAATATGTACCAGCCGCACTGAGAATATTCCCGAAAAACGACTCCAAAGCCGTTCCTGGTTAAAATCAGGGTCAACCCCAATATGCATATGCTCCAGGTGGCACCAACTGCTCACCATGCTGATAAATGTCCCCTTAGCAGCCCATAAAGTACCGGTGATCACGCCTGTTAGCATAGCATCTTCACCACCATAAATGCTTCTCCAGTCCAGCTCTTGAATGTGTGTAAATGACAGGAACCGCTTAAAGATGATCAGTATTTTTTGCATAGCTATAATTTTTTGGGCAGTGCTCATACTGTTAAACCACCACGGAGGCCGATATGGCAGCCGATTTCGGGACAATTTTTCAAGCAAAAGAGAGATCAGTTGCCCGGGAGGTGCCTGTAGATGGCGTCCTCGTTTCCATTTTTCTCGTCCTACAGGAAGAATCTCCACGTCCAGCATCCTCTGATCCTGATCAACTGCCAGAACGATACGGATGTTTATTCTAATTTGTACTAAGAACAGCAGTCCGGTCAACAGTACCAGAACTGCACAGAAAATCGAAAAGGCCAGCATTGCACAGCACCCCTGTCTCGGTTAGGATTGCCAAACTGACCTTATGGTTATACATTTCACTTCTGGGTTAGGGTTTCATGGCTGCCTCAATCGTAGCGGTTACTTGAGCCATTTCCTTTTCTATGATCAAGTTAGGTCTACCCACCCAATAAGTGGGACTATGCAGATTGTAGTCCAGGATTTTCTTGCTGATTCTTTCCAGACTTAGTTGACATTCATAATAGAAGTTTTCCTTCTTGCGCTGAAATCTCCGGCGGGCTGGAGAATCCGGTGACTGATCGTTCATCATTAAAGTATAGCGCCGGAAATAATCAACCTCTGCCCAGAAGCGCTGCAGATCATTATCGACTTCCTTACCTATCTCAATCCAGCGAGGAGCAAAATCGTTTTCTTTGAGAATTTTAAAAGCCATCCTCATCTCAGACGGTTCGAAGGGATTCTCCTCCAGATCAATTGGCTGGCCAGCTCCCGGCAAATTATCAAATTTGCCTTCCTGCTGAGCTCTAAGGATTTGGTTTTCTACCAGATCCTCGGTGCTACTCATATATTTAGCCAGTTTCCGGGCTTGCTGAGCTTTTTCTTTTATCTCTTCTTCCAAAGACTTATCTGCCATGGACACTATTCCTCCAGTTGTGGCAAATCCCTAAGACTGGTCAAACCGTACAGCCGCAAAAATTCCTGGGTGGTACCGTAGAGAATTGGCTTCCCTACTGCTTCTTTGACACCTACTTCTTCAATAAGACCACGTTCCACCAGATTAGTAACCACTCGATCGACCTTTACACCCCTGGTTTTTTCTAACTCTGCGCGGGTCACTGGTTGTTGATAGGCGATCAGAGCCAAGGTCTCCAAAGCCGCCTGCGACAATCGGCGTCTAACCGGGCGCACTGACCGCGCCAGTATCTCCGCATACTCGCTTTTGGTGCACATCAGGTAGCCATCATCTACCGGCATTATCTGCAAACCGCGCCCCGGCTGAAAATATTCTCCTATTAGTTCCCGCATTAGGTCACGCAGTTCCAGAAGCGGAACGTCTAATATTTCCACCAATTCATCAGCGCCCACCCGTTCACCTCGCATAAACAGGATGGCTTCAATGGCAGCTTTGATTTCGTCGCGCATCAGCAAGTCATATCACCACATCTCCAATTGTATGTCTTCCCAGGGGATGTTCTGTTTGGCTTTTACTTTTTGTAAACGAATCAGTTCCAAGAGAGCCAAAAATAAGGCCAAGGCCTCCCGTCGCCCGGACACAGACGTAAATAAATTCCTAAAGCTAGTCCTTCCGTCATTGTCAGCCAACAACGACATTATCTGATTCATTTTATCATTAACATTTACATCACCTTCTGGAATAACAGCTTCTGGTTCAGCAACAGGCAGGCGGCGCATGACAGTGCGATAGGCTCTAATTAGTGATGATAAATCAACGACCAGTTCTTCGTCTCTACTTGGTTCACTGGCAATCTCACGGTAAAAAATTCGTTCTGATAGCCCTGTTTCCCGCTGCTGCAGCTGAAGTCCCGCCTCTTTGTAGCGCTTGTAGTCCAGCAATTTTTGCACCAATTCTTCCCGGGGATCCATGACATCTTCTGGATCCTCAGTTGCATCGGTGTTGCCCTGGGGCAGCAACAGGCGCGATTTTAAGTTCAGCAGATAAGTAGCCATTATCAAAAACTCGCCCATGTTTTCCAGATCAAACTCACCGGTAGTCTGTAAATACTGCAAGTATTGATCAGTAATAAAGGCTATTGGAATATCGTAAACATCTAGCTCGTTTTTTTCGATCAGAAACAGCAAGAGATCCAAAGGGCCATGAAAGGCCTCGATATCAACCAGGTAAGCCACTGGACTCCCCCTTAGAAAACAATATTATAGAGCAACATGAAGAGCAGTTGGATCAGCGGTATCAGTATTTTTGAAATCACTCCGGTTATCAGCAATAATAACAAAATTAAAATACCATACTTCTCCAAAGCATACATTATTGAAGCACCCCGGTCAGGAAGGATCCCCGCTAGGATTTTCGATCCGTCCAGAGGAGGAACAGGAATCAGGTTAAATACTGCTAGCACCAGATTTATCCATATCAGTGGCTCTAGCAACATGATGGTATAACTAGCCCATTCCAGTCCCTGATACGGGGCAACCACCCGTAATGCGATCATGGCTAAAAAAGCCAGCAGTATATTCATAAGCGGTCCCGCTACCGAAACTAACAGCATGCCCTTTTTTACTCCCCCGCGGAGTTTGTAGGGATTTACCTGCACTGGTTTGGCCCAGCCAAATCCAGCTAGCATCAGCATCAGGAAACCAAGCCAATCCATATGCGGCAGTGGATTGAGGGTCAGCCTCCCCTGATAGTAAGGAGTGTCATCCCCCAGATAATCAGCCATCCGACCGTGTGCATATTCGTGAAATGTCAAACCTATCACAATTGCCGGCAGGGAAATGAGTATTCTACTAATATCGATATCAAACACTTGCGTATTTTCCTTCCTTTATCCACTGGGCTACCAGAGTAGCTTCATCATGCTTATTGGTAACCAGGCCATCCAACCTGTTGCAGTATAACTCTCCTAAAATCTGACTGTAAATAGGGCCAGGTTTGATCCCCATGGCTTTTAAAACATGCCCGTTAGTCTCCACCCGTACTCTATCTCGAGCATCCAGGTAACAGGTCACCGCTTCCCAGATCTGTTCGTCTCGCAGAGACAACAGCAGGTAAATTAAGCTTTCCGAGTGCCAGGTACCGACTAAGCTGTAAATATAACTAGGGGGTAGTTCCTCATTTAACTGCAACTGTTGGATTATCCCCGCTACCAATCTGGATTCCCTAATCGCCTGCTGGGAATACGAATCCAGACTATAGCGGCTGAGTATATCTTCCACCTGTTCCTCGTTTAACTCAGCTAAAAGTACCATTACATAAATCAGCCAGGTTCTTACGTCCATTTTGTAATAGTGTTCTACCCACCAAGCTTTTACTACCGGGACTCGTTTCCAGGTAGTACGTTTGATAACAGACAAATCTACTTCCGGGAGAATATAGCTCCACACTCCAATTTCCTGCATGCGCTCCAGGGAAGACACCGGATCCCTTTCTCCCAATATCAACATCAATTCCTGCCATATCCTTTTATAGGACAGCTTGCCCAACAGCTTGCGATCAATGGCATCCTGAGCAAAACGCAGTGTGTCTGCTTCGATAGTAAAATTATAACGCTGTTCAAAGCGAATAGCTCTTAGTATCCGGGTCGGATCTTCCACGAAGCTGAGATTATACAGTATGCGTACCAATCCCTGATCCAGATCTTTTCTTCCGCCAAAATAATCGATCAAGTTACCGAAACGATCTGGATTGAGACAGATAGCTAGAGTATTGATAGTAAAATCGCGGCGATACAAGTCTTCCCGGATAGAGGACTTTTCGACCGTAGGTAAGGCCGCCGGAAATTCGTAATATTCAGTACGGGCGGTAGCCACATCCAGCTTATTCCCATCAGGAAGGAAAATAACCGCCGTGTGAAAGCGTTCATGTATTCTTTCCTTGCCGCCTAATCGCTGAGCCAGGGTTTGTATGACTTTTTTGCCGTCACCTTCCACTACAAAGTCCACATCAAAGTTGGGCACCTGCAGAATCAGGTCACGCACGAAACCACCCACGCAATAAATGCTGGCACCGTGCTCCTCAGCAGCTTCCCCTGCCATTATCAAAATGGACAGGAGTCGGGAAGGAAGACGCTCCGTCATAAGTTCATTACAGTTCTCCTGTACTTCACCGTTGTAATCAAAAAGAACTTGGTGATCTTCAGGATAATCTTCGCCATGCAGAGTACGCAGTATATCAGTTCGTGATACAATACCCACCAGTCGATCTTTCTCTACCACCGGCAACCTGCCCACATCGTGTTCGACCATCATATACTGAACTTCTGTCACCGGAGTATCCGCTGTCACTGATAGGACCGCCGTGGTCATAAAGCCCTTTACCGGCGCATGCCCCAGTTCATGGATGCGCGCCTTGTCTACATCACGGCGGGAAATCACCCCCACCATCTTGTCGTCTTCTACCACCGGCATACCGGTATGACCATAGCGCAACATTAATCTTCCCGCTTCCTCCATACTGATATGCTTGGGTACAGTCTTGACCGGTGTGGACATAATATCGCCCGCTACCATGGCAGGCTGGGCCTTGTCACCCAGATTGGTCATAATAGTGTCGATCACTTCCTCCAAGCCTTGCCCTTTAACAACCACGGAAGCAGCACGCTCGTGGCCGCCTCCCCCCAGAGACCGCAAGACCTCGTTGACCTTTACACTACCGCTTCGGCTGCGCCCGATAACATGGATTCTGTCCTCCATGCGAGCTACTACGAATATTACATCACTATTTTCCAACTCAGACAATCTATAGGTGACCGCATCCAGACCAGGGACAAATTCCTCCGTCTCCACAACCGCTATAACCGTGTTCAGGTTATGAACTTTAATATAACGCACCGAATTAAGCAAGTTCTGCAGAATCTGTCTTTGCTCCCCACTGAAAGGCTGATCCATAAAATTGGCCACCACCGACAGATTGGCTCCCTTATCCAACAAATAGGCTACGGCAGCGGCATCCCGAGAGGTAGTGGAAGCGAACAAAAGACTGCCCGTATCTTCATAGATACCTAAAGCCAAAATGGTTGCTTCAAATGAACTCAGATTTAGATCCTGTTCCCTTATTTTTTCCACCAACAATGTGGTAGCAGCTCCAACGTCTTCAATCACATTAACCAAAGCCGCCAGGTTATCCGGGCTAACTGGGTGGTGATCATAAACATGGAACTCCATATCAGGCTGCAGGGATAGTTTTTTCAAATGCCCCAGACGACTGGCCTTGGCAGTATCGACCACTATCATACGCCGCACCTTATTGGCCGGTATCTCTTTGGGGCTTCTAATAATCAAGGAGTCCTTATAAAGGGCCAGGAATTGCTTGACGTTTTTGGAAAGAGTACCGGAAAAGACTTTAACCGCTCCTGGGTATAGCTTCCCCGCTGCCACCATAGCCGCCAAACCGTCAAAATCCAAGGCATTATGTGAGGTTATTAATTCCAAAAGCACTCTCCCCCCTATATAATAACTGCATTATACCATACCAATCCTGGGTTAATATAATCTAGAAGTTAAGGGTGAGGAGTGAGGAGTGAGGGGTGAGGAGTGAGAAATCAGGATGCAAGAAAGACGTCCCTTCTTGCATTTAAGATGTTTTTATTCGTTCATCAGCCGCTCCGGCACCATGTCGTTGCGTAGGATGTCGGCGTAGGTTTCGCGTTTTAATATTAGATCAGCTGAACCTTGATTTACTAAAACCATGGCGGGACGCGGCAGGCGGTTGTAATTACTGGACATAGTGTAGTTGTATGCTCCGGTGGCAAAAATGGCCAGAATATCACCCGGTTCCACCTGAGGAAGTTCAATGTCCCAGATCAACATATCACCTGATTCACAGCATTTGCCCGCCACTGATACTATCTCGGCAGGAGGCTGATCAGCTTTGTTGGCCAAAAGAGCACTATACTCGGCATTATAGAGAGGGAGGCGGATATTATCAGCCATACCTCCATCTACTGCCACATATTTGCGTACTCCGCTAACTTCCTTAAAAGAACCCACCGTATACAGAGTGATGCCAGCAGGACCGGAGATAGCGCGGCCTGGTTCTATGATGACCCGCGGCACACTTAATCCATAGTGACGAGCTTTTTCCTGAACCGTAGTCATTACCGCTTCAGCCCAGTCTTCCGGGTAGGTAGGCTTATCTCCTTTAGCATAAAAGATGCCAAATCCGCCCCCCATATCTAGGTCGACCATTTCATGGCCAGTAATTTCTTGGATTTGGGCTATAAACTCCATCATCAGATTAGTAGCATGTCGGAATGAATCCACGTCAAAAATCTGCGAGCCGATATGACAATGCAGGCCTGTTAAATTCAGGTTAGGGCTGTTAAGAGCCGCCCTAACTCCTTCCAGAGCCTGCCCATCAGGCAACGTAAATCCAAATTTGGTATCAATTTGTCCGGTCTGAATATACTCATGGGTGTGAGCTTCCACTCCCGGGGTAACCCGCAGCATAATATCTGCGCTGCGCCCCAGCTCTTCAGCAATATCGTTCAGCAACTCCAGTTCATGGAAGTTGTCAACTACGATGCGGCCTACTCCCACTTGTAGAGCCAGGCGTATCTCTTCCGGAGCTTTGTTATTACCATGAAATAGAATTCTTTCCGGAGGAAACTCGGCTTGCAGAGCGGTATACAGTTCTCCCCCGGATACCACATCCAGTCCCAGTCCCTCTTGGGCTACTATCCGGCATATCGCCACATTACTGAGTGACTTGCCGGCATAAGATACCAGGACATCACCCCAGGGACTGAAGGCTTCCTTAAAGCGGCGGCAGTTACGGCGAAAACCCTCTTCATCGATTACCCACAAAGGAGTGCCGAATTCTTGCACCAGTTGCAGAGCATCAATTCCTCCGATTTCTAAATGGCCCTGGGTATTTATTTGCATAGTTCCAGTCAGGAACATATCTGTTCATCCCCCCAAAGTGATAAATCCTGGTCATTGTAACATTTGCTTTTCGCTAGCGTCAATGATCGTAAGCCAGATATACACTATACATATTCATAGTATGGTCAGCAGGTGGCAGCAGTTCCATCAAAAGAAGCCGGATACAAAGTATACCCGGCTAATATCTCCCTAATTATTCCTGTGGTTCAGTAGGCTGTTCTGGGGCTTCTCCGCCACTGGTTGGAGGCGGGTCAGTTGTCTTGCTCTTGTTTTCCACCCGGGAATTATTTTTACGTACCAAGCCCGATAATGAGCTCAAGGGATTTGTCCTTTTGGTTTCGCCAGCAGAAGTTGTTTCTGATTTTCTTAAGCTGGTTAACTCTTTTTCCAGGCGACGGTTGGTGGTCATGAGTTCTTTAACTTGTTTGGCCACCTTGAAATAGCGAATAGAATCCAGTAAAAACGCGATCAGGGCTCCTGCCAAGGCTGCTAGCAAGGCGACCACCGCCAAAGATACTTGCGGAGAAACCCAGTTTATAAAATGCACAGTTACCAGGGCAGGGTTCTGAGACACAAACACAACAATGCCTGCAGCAAATATAAGCGCCCCTAACAAATATGCAACCATATGCCAATGCTACCTCTTCTCTGTTTGTAAATAACCCTGTTATTATATTAAGGGAAGTTGGCGAAACTTGTCCATAAATAAAAGGGGTCTGCCGTGGCAGACCCCTTTTGAATATCGATCAAGCTACCGCATTACGATTCTTGATATCATACCAGGTGGAGCTGGCAATACATATGGATGAATATGCCCCGGCAACAAATCCTATCAACATCGCCAGTATAAATAGGTGAATCGTGGAACCACCAAATATCAGCAAAGCAACCAGAGGAAAGGTCGATGTCAGAACCGTGTTAATGGAGCGGTTAAGGGTCTGCCCTACGCTCTTATTAACTATTTCCTCATAGTCTTCCTTGCGTTTGTTGCGAAGGTTCTCCCGTATTCGGTCAAAAATGATAATTGTATCGTTAATTGAATAACCGATCACCGTAAGAATGGCGGCTATAAAGGCACTGCCAATTTCCCACTGAAATAGCGAAAATGCCCCGAGTACTACCAAGACATTGTGAATGATACTGATGATAGCGGCTATTCCGAAAGTCCATTCAAAGCGGAAGGTGATATACAAAAGCATCAACACGGTAGCAATGCCGATAGCCAGCAGAGCATTACGAGTTAGTTCCCCACCAATAGTGGCACCCACGCTTTCAGCACTCATAAACTCAACTTCTTGGTACTGATCTCTTAGGACCTGCATTAACTCATCGGTCTGTTCCTGGGTCAACTCGCTGGTACGAAGATAAAACTCATCTCCGCTTTTCTGCACTTCAGCTTTATCCAGGCCTAGTTCACTTATGGTGGCACGCATGTCACCTGAGGTTACTCCGGAGGGCATTTTAACATGCGTTATAGAGCCTCCTGTAAAATCAATCCCCAGATTAAGACCCTGTAGCATCAGAGAGATTAAACCAGGAATGATGATTATCAAAGATAAAATATAGAACCATTTACGTTTTTTTATTACCTGCATGTCAATCCCCCCTTACATCCCGTACAGTTTTTCATTCTTGGTCACATTAGCAGAGAAAACAAGCATATAGCGGGTAAAGGTCAAGGCAACCAGCATACTGGCAACAATACCGATCGATAGGGTAACCGCAAAACCCTTAATGGGACCAGTCCCAAAGTACATCAGAACCGCTGCCGTGATCAAGGTAGTAACATTGGCATCAAAGATAGCTACAAACGCCCGTTTAAACCCGGATTCTATAGATGCCACCAGCGTCTTGCCTAAACGCAACTCTTCTTTAATGCGTTCGTAAATAATTACGTTAGCGTCCACCGCCATGCCTATTGATAGAGCCAATCCCGCAATACCCGGTAAGGTTAGTACTGCACCCAGGGCTGCCATAGCCCCCAAAACCAACAATGTATAGATAACCAGCGAAATGTCAGCAATGGCACCCGGCAAACGGTAATAACCAATCATAAAAATCAATATAGCTATTAAGCCAACAATACCAGCATTTATGCTCTTATCCAGAGAATCCGCTCCCAGAGTAGGTCCTATGGAGCGCTTTTCCATTACTTCAAAACTAACCGGCAGAGCACCTGACCTTAACAATACCGCCTGATCCTGAGCCTCTTTAGCCGTGTAATTGCCAGTAATAACAGCATTACCATCCAAGATAGGCATAGAAACTGTAGGAGCACTAACCGCTTGGTTATCAATAACAATAATAAGCGGCTTGCCTACATTAGCGGTGGTAGCCTCACCAAACAGCTTGGCTCCTTCTTTGTCAAATTCCAGGGTGATTTCAGCCGTACCCGATCCGTCCTGCGTCATCTGCGCCTGAGCATCTACCAGGTTTTTCCCGGTCAATAAAATAGTTCCTGCTTCATCCATAAACTGTAGTTGAGCCGTGTTCTTAAGCATATTAACGGCTGCTTCCGGATCATCTTCACCGGCGATCTCAATAACTACTCTTTCATCTCCTTGGGGATATAAGGTAGTTTCTTTTACGCCCAGGGCATCAACACGAGTGCGAAGAATACCCAACGCTTTACTAATAGTATCGGCGGTAACCTCCTCGCCTTCGGTCTCCTGTGCTTCCAGCACGACCCGCAGCCCACCACGTAAATCCAATCCCAGGTTGATGTTTTTGAACAGGGGCGGAAATGCGAAGTAGGATATCACTCCAATAGCCACTACTATGGCGGCTATGATCGCGATACTTGTGTTTCGCTGCACAATATGTCCTCCTTCCAACAACATGATAGTCTATAGTAATTTGGCCCCATTGATAATCAGTTCGAACTCACACCCCAGGAAGTTTGCCGCTCGACGGCACATGAGCATACGGCTAAGAAATATCTCAAAATATTCCATGACCGGGCAGATATTCGTGTCTATGGCCAATTCCATTGTAATACTTTTCTTTTCTTCGTCAATATTTAATATAGAGTGCTCTACAGCGTAATTTACCCGGTCATGAATATCAAATCTAGCTACATCAGTGTTTCTGACCCGATTACGATGAACATGGGATTTATCGGCAAGTATGAGAGCCGCAGCCACTTCATTGACCGGATGGCCACTGCCTTCATCATGATTACCAATGGCAGCACTGATAATGGCAATTTCTCCTGGATCCATACCCATACGTCTTAGAATTTCCATGGCCATCAAAGCTCCGCTTTGACTGTGTCCGGCACGGTTAATAACATTGCCTATATCATGCATATAGCCGGCAATTCCTGCCAGTTCAGCCAGGCGTTTATCATACCCCAGCATGCCCAGTATCTCCTGACTTAGTCGGCTGACCAAAGCCAAATGCAGGTGGCCGTGATCTGTAAATCCCATGGCACCCAGATGTTGGTTGCCCCTGGCGATAAGGGCATGAATCACGGGGCTAGTCTGTGCTTCTCTTAAGGTCACCATGGCTATTGTTGGTCGGCCTCATTATAGGCTATGGCTTTTTTTAACATCTCTATTTCCGTATTCTCACTTACTTTTAAGATCACGCTATCCTCTTTAATTTTAGTTATTTCACCTTTAATGCCGCCGATGGTGACAACTTTATTGCCTCTTTTCAGGCCCTGCAGCAAGTCGTCATGCTTTTTTTCCTGCTTCTTACGGGGCATAATAATGAACACATAGAATATACCAATAAATATCGCGAACCAAATAGCCAGCTGGATCCATTGACCTTGACCTTCCATTCCGTAAACAACCTCCTTTAATCGTAACCTATATGAACTTAGACAATTATACCGCAAATCCTTCTGTTAAAACTTGTATTCACTAAAGAAATCCTCAGAAAATCTCGCCAAGTTTCCCTCCCGAATAGCATTTCTTATTTTTACCATTAATTGCACTAAAAAATACACATTATGATAGCTCAATAAGCGATGCGCCAGAATTTCCTCGGCTTTGATCAGGTGACGCAGATAGGCCCGGCTATAATTGCGGCACACATAACAATCACAGTGGCTGTCGATAGGTGTAAAGTCTTCCCTATAGGCAGCGTTGCGCACCGTTAGCTTACCCACATGGGTGTAGGCGGTGCCATGCCTTGCTAATCGGGTGGGCAGCACACAATCAAACATATCTACGCCTCTTTTTACCCCTTCGATCAAATCTTCGGGTTCACCCACCCCCATTAGGTAGCGGGGTTTGGAAGCGGGCAGCAACGGATGGAGATAGTCGAGAATCTCATACATATTTTCCTTGGGTTCCCCCACGCTCAATCCGCCTATCGCATATCCTGGGAAATCCAGTTTCACCAACTCTTCAGTACTCCTGGCCCGCAAATCAGGAAAAACATTGCCCTGCACTATTCCAAACAAAGCCTGATCCGGGCGCCTATGCGCGTCCCGGCATCGTTTGGCCCACAGAGTAGTACGTTCCACCGCGCGTTCGGCTTCTTCATAACTGCATGGGTAGGGCGCACATTCATCAAAGCACATGGCAATATCAGCACCTAGCTTCTGTTCGATATCCATTACTTTTTCCGGGGTCAGGAAATGGCGGGAACCATCAATATGCGATTGAAACTCTACTCCTTCATCGCTTATTTTACGAAGTTTGCTCAAACTAAATACCTGAAATCCCCCGCTGTCGGTAAGAATATTCCTTTGCCAATTCATGAAACTATGTAGACCACCTGCTTTGGCTACCAACTCTTCTCCCGGGCGCAAATACAAATGATAAGTATTGGAAAGTATGATACCAGCGCCAATATCATAAAGATCTTCTGGAGTCATAGTTTTTACGGTAGCTTGGGTGCCCACCGGCATAAATATCGGTGTTTCCACTTCACCATGGGACAGGGTAAGTCTCCCCAGGCGAGCCTGGTTTTGGGTGGATGTCATGTCGACTGTAAATTTCAGCACTGCTAATTCCTCCGTTAAATGATCAGCATAGCATCGCCATAGCTGAAAAACCTGTAGCCTTCCCGAATAGCATGGCGGTAGGCCCGCCTAGTCAACTCTATCCCCGCCAGGGCAGCTACCAGCATTATCAGAGACGAGCCGGGCAGGTGAAAATTGGTCAAGAGCCCATCCACCGCTTGAAATCGGTAACCCGGGTAAATGAACTTATTGGTCTCCCCCTGGCCGGCCTGGTAACCCTGCCGATAGATGGTTTCCAGAGTCCGCACCGCGGTGGTGCCCACTGCCACTACCCGCTTCCCATTTTGCCGGGTCTGGTTAAGCTGCTGAGCGGTAGCAGCGGTAATTTCATAGTGCTCTGCATGCATCTGATGCTGTCTAATATCTTCAACCGCTACTGGCCGAAAAGTACCTAGCCCCACGTGTAATAATAAACGGGCGATATCTACTCCCTGATCGGTCAATTGCTGTAGTAGTTCAGGCGTAAAATGCAGTCCGGCTGTAGGTGCTGCCACTGACCCTGCTTGCTGGGCGTACACTGTCTGGTAGTGCTGATTGTCATCAGCATCAGCTGGTCGGTTAATGTAAGGAGGCAACGGCATTCTGCCCATATGCTGAATAAATGTTTCCTCATCAGGACATTTGAGGAATCGAACCAGTCTGCCTCCAGGTGTGTCGATCTCCTCAATTATCTCCACCTGCACTGGACTATCAGGGAATATGACCCGACTGCCGGGAGCCAAACGCCGAGCGGGCTTGACCAATGCTTCCCAGCCCGCGTCTTTTCTGCTCAGTAATAGTATTTCCACGGCTGCCCCACTGGCTTTAGCACCCAGCAGACGCGCCGGGATGACCCGGGTCTCGTTTAAGGCTAGTGCATCGCCAGCATTGATAAAGGCCGGTAAATCCGTAAAAATGTGGTCTGACAGTTGACTGGTATGACGATTTACCACCAGCAGACGGCATTGATCGCGCGGTTCGACCGGATACTGAGCAATTAATTCGCGGGGCAGGTCAAACTGATAACTGGCTAATGAGTATATGTCTTGGGCGATCTTCTCGTCGGGCATCTGCTATCTCCTCAAAAAGTTGAATACCAAAGTTAGCACCAGACTGATGAGCAGCATGGTGGTAATGGGAAAGAAGAAAGTGAAGTTAGTCCGGCGTATCAAGATATCGCCCGGGAGACGGAAACCGGTTATGCCTAAACGAGACAGAACCAAAACAATAAATCCTGCCAGCAGCAGGACTATCCCAACCGTAATCAAAATTCTTGCCAGACCTTCTAACTGCATTAACCATCATCACTCCGTTTTGTAGCTTGCTTGGACTTTTTGGGCTGGTGAGGTGTGTAGCGCTCCATCTCACTGTACAGGCACCCGCAGTACTGCTGTCGGTATAGACCCATGGCCCGTGACCTGGTACCTGTTTGGGAAAAGCCTTCCCGGAAATCATGATATAAAAACGGTACTCCGTATTTTTCTCCCATATCCTCCCCTATGCGCCTGATCAAATCATGCTTCTGGTATTTGCTGACCAGCAGAGTGGAAGTGAAGTAGTCAAATTTGCCTTTGTGAGCTATATGGGCGGCTCTATCCAGACGAATCTGATAGCAAAAGCGGCAGCGTATATTCTCACGAAAAGCCACCTGCTGAAAATAGGACTGGGGATCATAAGTCTCATCGTAAATAACCTTCATGTCCACCTGATCCGCAAAACTTTGCAGCCCCTCCTGGCGCTTCAGGTACTCGGTATAAGGATGGATATTAGGGTTGTAATAATAGCCCATTACCTCATAACCGTGTTCTCTCAACCAGGGAACCGGGTAACTGGCACATGGTCCACAGCATATATGCAGCAAAACCCGCGGCGAATGTGCTTCGGTCACGGCTATCCCTCCCCCGCAAGTTTATTATTCATTCCAGGAAAACAAGCTGTTAGATTCGGCCGGGCGGGAAAATTTGATTCCTAAATGTTGATAAGCCCGCTCAGTAGCTACCCTGCCTCGGGGTGTTTTTTGGATTAAACCCATTTTTAGCAGATAAGGTTCATAAACATCGGTTAAGGTATCATGTTCTTCTGATATGGACGCAGCCAGAGTCTCCAGACCTACCGGCCCTCCGCGAAACTTGTGGATAATAGCGTCCAGTATCATTCTGTCCATCATATCCAGGCCCCATGCATCGATTTCCAGCATTTGCAAGGCTTGATCAGCCACCTTTTTGTTTATCCGGTCATCGGCCTTGACCATGGCATAATCCCGCACCCTTTTCAATAATCGATTGGCGACCCGCGGGGTTCCCCGGGAACGCCTGGCTATCTCAGCAGCACCTTTGCTATCAATACTTATATTAAGTATGCCGGCAGCTCTTATTATGATCTGGCGCAAATCTTCTTCATTATAATAATCCAGTCGGCAATTTATGCCAAACCTATCCCGCAGCGGAGAACTTAGTAAGCCCGGACGGGTAGTGGCTCCAATCAGTGTGAAGGGCGGCAGATCGAGGCGCAAAGTACGAGCAGCGGGCCCCTTGCCGATCACGATGTCGATCACATAGTCCTCCATGGCCGGATACATGATCTCTTCCACAGTACGGTTCAAGCGATGAATTTCATCAATAAACAAGACTTCGCCTGGCTCCAAATTAGTCAAAATAGCTGCCAGATCTCCTGGCCTTTCAATAGCGGGACCAGAGGTCTTGCGAATTGGCTTGCCCACTTCATTAGCAACAATGGAAGCCAGAGTGGTTTTACCCAGACCTGGCGGTCCGCTGAGCAAAACGTGATCCAGACTTTCATCTCTTTCCTTAGCAGCTAAAATAAAAATGCGTATATTTTCTTTAACCTTATCCTGACCTATATAATCATCCAGACGCAGGGGACGGATCGATGACTCAGTATGATCCTCCTGTTCCAACCATTCCGGTGATATAAGCCTACTATCCGGCACGAACATCCCCTCCTATCTGCTGGACTTTTGCGCGTTACGCTGCAATACCAATTTTATATTGTCTTCCACCCGCTCGCTCAACTGTCCTGCTTCCGTCAAATCTCGCAGAATAGGATATACTTCGTTGCGGCCAAACCCCAGTACTTCCAGGGCCTCCAAGACTTGAGAGATCATACCCGATTCAGAACTACCTTCGCCTATAGCAACAGCATCAGGAAGCTTGCCGCGCAGTTCAAACAGTAACCGCTGGGCCATCTTTTTACCTACCCCGGGGATTTTCAGCAGTGATTTCTCGTCCTCACTGGCCATCGCCGCATAGAATTGATGAGGTTCCATAGTTCCCAATACGTTTAAAGCCACGCGAGCACCGACCCCTGATACCCCCAAAAGAGTCTTAAACAGCAGTTGTTCCTCCCGACTCAAGAAGCCGTATAGCTTAAACTCATTATCCAATACCTGCAAATATGTAAAAAGACGTATTTCTTGGCCGGCAGGTGGTAAACTGGCTGCAGATCGCCCCGGCAAAGCCAATTCATAGCCGGTACCATTGACCTCCAGTACGACTGAATCAGTTCTAATTTCAGCCAAAATACCTCGCAGGTAATCGATCATAGCTTATAACTCACTCCTATATATATGTTCCAAACGCTGAGCATGAAGATGGCAAATGGCAATAGCCAAGGCGTCAGCAGCGTCATCAGGTTTGGGGATCTCCTTCAGCTTTAAAATCCTTTGTACCATCAGCTGAACCTGACGTTTTTCGGCCTGTCCGTACCCTACCACTGATTGCTTGACCTGTAAAGGTGTATACTCGCAGACCTTTAAGCCCTTACTGGCGCCGGTAAACAGTAGTACCCCCCGGCTCTGGGCTACCGTAATAACGGTCTTGGCATTGCGATGATAAAATATTTCTTCTACGGCGGCGGTCTGAGGCTGATACTGATCAATAATGCGGCTGAGGCCTTCATGTATGAGACAGAGTCGAGCGGGCATGTCCATACTGGATGGCGTTGATATAACTCCATAATCAATCGCCCGTAGCCTGCTGCCCTGGGCCTCAACTACTCCAAAACCTGTAGTGGCCGTACCCGGATCAATTCCTAAAACCAGCATTTGCTTGCCCTTTCTAATCCATCATATAGTCTTATATTACTTGAAAATGAGATAGGAAACCATGAAGAATGGCGGCAAAAAATAAAGTGACAGCGGGCGCATCACCCGTTGTCACTTATAAAGGATTAGCGAGGGAGATAACTACTACAGGTATTCGTCGAAGTTCTCCAGAGCATCATTTAGAGCTTCCTCACTGGTAAACTCATAGCTGGCTTCGCGGATCTTTTTTTGGATCTCTTCGGGCAGTGAGGCCATGAGCAGGTTAGTTACCCGCAGTAACTTATCGTCGCTGCTTTCCGGTCCCTGGTAAATAGCGACTCGGCCCTGGTATTCTTTAAGACGGTACATGTTCTTATCTTCAGGGCACCAATCATCTATCTTTTGCCTTATGACCAGAGTGTTATCCTGCAGGTCAAGCTGGTAGCCGTCACCATATCCAAATAGGCTGCGTAGTTCCGTTAAAGATTTCCCCAGCAGGTCTTCCCGCTGATCATATTCAGAAATAACCACGTGGCCACAGCGCACAAACTCCTGTTCGAATATAATTTGACTATCTTTATTGATCGTATCATTGTCTTGACTGGCGGTAATTACTGGTTTCTGGACAGTATTACCAGAATGAAGGTGATCCCACAGGGAAAAAATCCCCCATCCTATCCCAAAACCAACCAGCAATACCACCAGCATTAGTCCGGCAGATATCCTTTGCATTGGCTATTTCACCTCTTCTGGATAGGTTTACCAGTTTTAGGCGCTCGTATACATGGATTTTAAAATAGTTATGAGGGCAATATTCTGACCTTTATTGACTATCCCTTTCACCCATAATTTGCAAAAATAGCTTGCATTAAACCGTCTCATAAGGTTTATAATATAGATAGGAAGGTCAAGGTAAAGTCAAATTAATCTGAATTATTACGCAATTCCTTAAACGGGATCTTTCCGAAAGCAAAGGAGGCGGTTTCATGAAAGATACTATTGAAATGGATTTTAAGCGACTTGAAAACCTCGGGTATGAACTACTCGATCCTACCGCTGCTTTGGCGGAGCTTGCTAATGAACCCAAGTACACTCCCGCTCCCGTAGCGCAGTTAAGTACGCAGGATCTTGATAACTTCGATACTCTAAACTTTGCCGTACCTTCTGCCACCTTCACCAACCAAGTTGCCAAGCCAGACAACCCCGCTAACTGGAATGAAGAATTCCGTCATCTAGAGGCAAGTCTGTCCAATGGGTGCATCTGGTCATTTGATGAGGACCAAAGTGAGGAAGTGTGTCTCCAAACCTATCGAAATCTGTTCAACTCTGCTGTTGACCTTCTTAACCAACAAAAGCCCAGCAAAAGCACGGAAGAGATATTAGCCGAATTTGATTCCTGGGTGGGAACTCCGCTGGATGTCCTATCGCCCTATGGGGATATTGACTTCAATCACAATATTTATGAAGATTCGTTTGAGGTTAGTGTACCGGTCAGAATTATCAGCCAGAATGAAGAGATTATCGTTAAAGCCAATATGCCTTGGGTCAAAGCTAATCATTTCAAGAATATGGACAATCTGCCCGCCATTGACATGAAGAGTGTATTGTCACTATTACCAGTACGGGTAAACTCTAAGGAAGTCAAGGTGAGCTTTGTCAACGGCGAATTCCGTTTGGAAGCTCCGCGGGTAGAAACCGGCAGTGAACCGACTGCTCGAAAGGTAGGGACTCATTGATCAATACCGACACGAAGTAAAGGAGGCTTTCCCCTAGGGTTAGCCTCCTTTTTATTGGACTTCATGGGACGCTGTCAGTAAGTTGATTAGTCTAGTTTTTCCATGACCTCATCGGTTACTGACATATTGGTGTATACGTTCTGCACATCATCATGGTCTTCCAGGAGGTCAATCAGTTTAATGATGCGCGCCGCCATATCAACATCATCTATTTCCACGGTGTTTTCGGGCAGCATTACTATGTCAGCTTCATCAATGGTAAAGCCATCCTCTTCCAAGGCCTCTTTTATATCCAGGAAAGTATCTACCGATGTAATCACGTCATATTGTTCTTCTTCATCCCGTACATCCTCGGCACCAAGCTCCAGCGCCTTCAACATGAACTCTTCTTCGTCCATGGTTATGTTTTCACGGGCGATGCTGATCAGTCCAACTCTATTAAACATCCAGGCCACACAGCCGGCCTCGCCTAGATTGCCGTTGCTTTTGGAGAAATAGTGACGGATCTCGGAAGCAGTTCGGTTGCGGTTGTCGGTAGCTATTTCCAACATTACTGCCACCCCTCCCGGAGCATATCCTTCATAGACTATTTCCTCTAATATATCACTGTCCAGTTCCCCAGTACCCTTTTTGATGGCCCGGGTTATATTGTCATTGGGCATATTGATAGCCTTGGCATTCTGGATGGCCAGTTTTAGCTTGGAATTAGCCTCAGGATCTCCGCCACCGCCAGAACGCACCGCTATAGTTATTTCTTTGGCAACTTTGGTAAATTCCTTGCCACGTTTTTCATCGGATTTAGCTTTTTTATGCTTAATGTTTGCCCATTTGGAATGTCCGGACATCTTATTTCCTCCTTTTTCTGTCTACCAGATACCTGGAATCATGCGCTTGCTATGCTGCATATAGGTTGAATATTCAACGGCAAAATGTTCCAGCATGAATTCTTCCTCCACGCGTATACGATTCCAAACAGCTGGAGTTTCTGCAACCAATATTATCAGCAAAGCCCCCCAGGAACTGAAAATCAAAGACACCGCCAGTGAGCTAAGCAGGGCGCTCAAATACATGGGATGACGAATGTATTGATATATACCGTTCTGTACCAGGTGGTGCTCCTGATATAGGGCCACCCGAAGGTTATAAAGAGGGCCTAAGCTGGTCAAAGCTGCGTACCTCACCAGAGCATTTATAAGAAATACCGCAAACCCGGCATATATTACGAGTGGTTCCATATCGGTCATACGCGACCATTGATAGGTGGTAAAGTCCATCAGTGCATAAAACAGCACCAGCAGTGAAGACATCTGCAGATAAATATAGGTCTTTTGATCATTATCGGCCACCACCGGAGTCACCGGATCCTGATAAATAAGGATCTCTATAATTGACCAGGTAAAAAAAATAGCAAAGAAAGCTATGATCACCCAAAAATCAAAGCGCTCCAAGGCTTGATGAGCTAGATAGGCAATATAAATAAAGACTATAAACGATATTGCGATTCTAATAATAACGTTCCTGAGCCTTCGGTTCAATAAGCTTTCCTCCCTAGTTTTTAATCGCGGGGTATGAGGGGTATGGGGGGCATCCTTCTTTTATGTTCACTGGCTTTTCGCATTGTCTCGATTTTCTCAACTACCTCAGGTTCACCTTCACCGGTAGAAAGATAAAGATCCAGATCGGGGTAGGTTATGCCCATTTCTTCCTCATCGCTCTGTCCTTCCCATAAACCACCGGAAGGCACTTTATTGATAATATAATCCGGTATTCTCAGATAGCGGGCCAATTCGTATACTTCGGTCTTGAGCAAATCTCCCAGCAACTGCAGATCGACTCCCGCATCTCCATGTTTAGTAGAATACCCCACACTAAGCTCACTTTTATTGCTGGTGCCCAGAACCAGGTAATTACGCCCCTGGGCTGAGTAATAAAGAGTCATCATTCTGAGCCTAGGCTTAATATTAGCTCGTAGGAGTCTTCCCCTGAATCCCTCTATTCTAATATATGATTCAAAATGAGTTAACAACAGTCGGTAGGCATTATCAAGTTCAACTATACGGAAAGGTATATTAAACTCTTCCAGAAACATTTGGCTGTCCAGACGATCGTTGACCTGACTTTCACAGGGTAGAATTAAGGCCATACAGTTATCAGGAAAGGCTTTGTGGGCAATAACCGCAGCAACTGCCGAATCCAAACCACCACTTACTCCCAAAACGACGCCTTTAACTCCTGCCTGATCTATCTGTTCTCTAAGCCAGTTAACCAGGTGGTCAACCACTGTTTCCGGATTCATGTTAAACCTCCTCGATGATGAACAGTTCGGTCGACATATACTTATCCATCCCATCAGCAGCAATGGCCAAGACTTGGTGCCCTTCTCCCAATTCCCTAGCGATCTGCAAGGCTACATATATAGCAGCGCCGGAAGATATCCCCACTAGTAAGGCCTCTTTACGAGCTAATAAACGGCAGGTTTCGAAAGCTACTTCGTCTTTGACAGGATAAATGCGGTCGACCAATTCAATATTCAACACAGGTGGTATGAATCCTGCTCCAATGCCCTGCAATTTGTGTGGCCCAGCAGCATTGCCGCTCAGAACAGCAGAGGTATGCGGCTCCACAGCGACAATTTGTACCTGAGGTATAGACTCTTTCAATAAGCTGGCTATGCCAGTCAGTGTCCCCCCACTACCTACTCCACAGATCAGGGCATCCAAATGTCCTTCACACTGCTCCAGTATTTCTTGGGCAGTTGTTCGGTAATGGCTTTCCGCATTAGCCGGATTTTCAAACTGCTTGACCATAAAATAGCGCTCATCCGTCGCGGACATTTGCTCAGCCTTTTCGAGCGCTCCCTTCATGCCTAGCTTAGCCGGGGTAAATATTAATTTAGCTCCATAGGCCGATAATAACTTCTTGCGTTCCTCGCTCATATTCTCCGGCATAACAATTACTAGGCGATAACCTTTAATGGCAGCTACCATAGCCAATCCTATGCCAGTATTACCACTGGTGGCTTCCAGAATAATCGATTCCTGGTTCAGCTTACCCTGTTTTTCGGCCGCTTCAATCATAAAGAGCGCCGGGCGATCCTTGATGCTGCCGGCAGGATTGAATGATTCTAACTTGACATAAACATCAGCATCTCTGCTGTCACCCATATTATTCAATTTTACTATAGGAGTTCGCCCGATGAGTTCCAGTACGTTAGCTGCTGCCTTCATAGTTCATTCCTCCTTTAAATAGGTACCAATTCCATAGCGCCCCAGGCCGCCATAGTCTCATTCTTTATAGCCAAGACTCCAGTTACTCCAGGTATATCTTGGGCTGTTTCCACGGCTTTCTTTAAATCTTCTTCACAATGAATCATATTTCCTATCCGAGTCGCAACTGCGTCAGCTAAAGCGGCCGGATAGCCCTTGATAACCACGGCATCCGCACTACCGAAACTCAAGCTGGGGCCTACTGTCCCCGAGGAAGTGCAAATACCCAGCGGCTGTTCTTGAACACTTATCTTTATGCCGATCCGGTGGCTGAATTTGGACTGTCCGGCATAGACGGCTGCCACTCTTTCCTGGTTACCATTTAGATAAATGTCGCCTCCATTTTCTACAATAACACTCTTTACCACTGGGTCAAGTCTCTGTCCAACTGCCTGAGCCACTGTTCCGGCTACGGCCGCCATCGGCCCCACTCCAGCTTGGCGGGCAGCATCGGCCATTAGGTGGACCAGCGGCGAAGCTGACGGAAGCAGTTGGATAGGCTCCAAAGAATGCTGGAATGAAGGCTGCAGTGAAATATAGCTCTCCAATTCTGCCCGAATGCGGATCAATTCCTGACGGCACATGGAAACCAAGCTATCGGAGTAGCTAGTTTTATCTACCCCGATAGCCAGATCGCTTTCCTTTAATTTGATTGAAAAATAAACCAAATCATGGCCTTCATGCAGTCGGCGATATAAACGGTTAACGTGCTGACCTTCCATAAATCAGCGCACCGCCTCCTTGATTTCAAAATACAGCTGGATAGCTCGGGTAGGACAGCACTCCAGGCACATACCACACACTACGCACTTGGCATTGTCAAAAGAGACCTCCATGGTTTCCCTTTCAATAGCCAATGCTTCGGTGGGACAAAATGATGCACAGGCCCCACACTGTATACAAATCTCTGATTGCCACACTACCGTTTCACTGAGAGGTTCTACAATTACCCCCAGGCTTTTTAAGAAGTCTACGCCTTCTTTATACTTGTTCCGCTCACCTTCCAGTTCAACTACCAGATAACCCTCTTTTTGCGGGTTGATATCGGCTTTTAAAATGTTGACCACCAGATCATATTTTTTGACCAGCAGATGAATTATGGGCTGTTCCGATTGAGCGGCAGAAAAATAGCATACTATCTTATCTTTCAAGAGTAACCCCTCCCTAGCGTTTTATGGTTAGTCCATTGGGACTTCTATCCGGAATCGATTTGAACTCGATGTTAGCTTCGGCAGAAGGAATCCCTGCTACCGGGCAAGTCAGTTCAAAAGTGCCCTTCTGGATCCATTCTTTCAGAGTCAGTGCTATCTTGCGGGCCCGAGGATAACTGGATTGAGGTGTAGTAATGACCTGCTGGCCATTAATGGTTACCCGGCCGCTTTTTAAGTCGCGGTAGTTGACCCTGCCCAGATCGATGGCCTTGCCATAGGGATAACCCTCAAAGTAGTCAACTACCGGGCAGTAGATGTCTTCATCTTTTACGGTGGTATAGTAAAGGATCTCCTCATTCAATATGGGAATAGGTATGCCAATGCCCACGGCCATAGTTGCTCCATAACCGATATAGCTGAGCCCTACCAGCCAATAGGGATCCATTTGTTTCAAGTCCCCAATCACTGCCAGGGTACCTGCCGGAGTAAGCGGTACGCCGTTTTCTCCCCGGGCTACATTGGGATGATGCTGGGTTCCATTCCAGGCCACATAACCAATACCTCCGCCCAGGAATATGCGAGTACCCAGGCCGATCGTTTTGTAGTGGGGGTCATTCATTAAGGGACTCAACTGACCGGCTGATGAATAGCTGGCATTACCCATATTAGGCTTCAGAATGCCCATATAGGTATACAAAGTCCGGTCTCCCAGGTTGACGGCACAATTATAGTTCTGGTAGGCGTTGCGAGGATTGAAAAGATAAGCCTCATTCAGATCGTTTATGGTTATTAAAGTATCAACCTTTTTATTAGGATAGCAATCAGTACCATAGGAGATCGCTTCCAAGTGAATATCCTTACCAGCTACCAGATCTTGGATCACATGTCCTCCGCCATAGGTAAAGCGCCCCGGAAACACCTTGTTTTCCGGATCAGTTTCTGGCAATTGGGCCGCACCAAGATAGGCATCTACAGCTGCGATCCCGCTGTAGGCTTCCACTCCGTTCAGCCAGACTTTCTTCATTTTTATGCGCGGTCGTGAATGGCCAAAGTTTATGAAAGCGCCCGATGAACACATGGGGCCAAAAGTACCCGTGGTTACAACATCTATTTCCTGGGCAGCTTTTTCCATTCCTTTTTCAGCTACAATATCGATTACTTCTTCTGCAGTTACCACCACCGCCTCGCCGCGGCGGATCTTCTCGTTGATTTCTTCATAAGTCTTCTGCATGGTCTCACTTCCCCTCCCTTATCTTAATATTCCCAGTAAACGCTGGGCCACTCCTACGGCGGCCCTGGCATCTTCTGAGTAAGCATCAGCCCCAATTTGTGAAGCATAATCCTGAGTCAACACGGCTCCTCCCACCATAACTTTGCAGGACATATTTCTTTCTCTCACTCCAGCAATAACTTCTGCCATCCGTGGCATGGTGGTGGTCATTAGAGCACTAAGTCCTATAATATCAGCCTTTTCCTGCTGGGCTGCATCTAGAATAGTCGCCGCCGGCACATCCTTACCTAAATCAATTACCTTAAATCCGTAGTTTTCCAGCAAGACGGTCACGATGTTTTTACCAATATCATGAATATCACCCTCCACCGTAGCCATTACCACGACTCCCCCGCCGTTTTCGCCGTCTTCCTGCAGCAGTGGACGTATGCGGGTAAAGGCCTTTTTCATGGTTTCAGCCGCCATCATCAGCTGGGGCAAGAAATAACGCTTTTGATCGTATAATTCCCCGGCTTTCTCGATTCCGGGAATCAGTCCCTGATTGACAATGACCAGCGGATCAATTCCCTCTTTTAGGCCCTCTTCGATCAGACCCTCTATACCATCACGGTTTCCTTGCAGAACCGCCTCTTGCATGCGCTCCTGAAGAGTTGATGTTTTATTGGTTTCTAGATCTGCAGGTTGTTCTTTATTTCCCGCGGTCAATGAAGTAGCCGGAATATGATTCAATAAAGAAGGTATATTACACTGTTGGCAGACTGGGTGCCGATTGGTTTCGCCAGCTGACTGGTAGTCGTGATACTGTTCAATATACCTGCTAGAAGCGATATCCCGATTTAATAGAACGGCAGCTGCCTGAGTAGTCTCCATCATGCGCTTATCAAAAGGGTTTACGATGGGCAAATCTACCCCCGCACTCCAGGCCATGGCCAAATAAGTTGAGTTCAATATTTCGCGAGCGGGTAGTCCGTGAGAAACATTGCTTACCCCCAATACTGCCCCAACTCCTAATTCGCTTTTTACCATCTGTACAGCTTTTATAGTCTCCATGACCTGGGATTGTTCTGCACTAGCGGTCTTGACCAGGGTATCAATGTAGATATCTTCGTCACGCAGACCATATTCTTTGGCTCGCTGATGGATTTTGCGTGCTATAGCTACCCGGTCTTCGGCTCGGTCAGGTATTCCCCGTTCATCTAGACACAGCCCCAGAATAGCTGCCCCATATTTCTTAGCCAGCGGCAGTACAATGTCCAACTGCTTATCTTCACCAGTAGTGGAGTTGACCAGGGGCCGACCTACAAACTGTTTCAAACCGGCCTCAACCGCTTCAGCATTAGTGGAGTCGATGGCGATAGGTATGTCTACTGCACTTTGGATTTCCTGAACCGCCCGCTGCATAGCCTGCACTTCATCAATGCCTGGAACTCCCATATTTACATCCAGTATAGGCGCGCCGTACTCGGCCTGGCGGCGAGCTTCCTCAACCACCATATGCATTTGGCCTTCTTTTATGTCTTGAGCCAGTTTCTTGCGGGCAGTAGGATTTATGCGCTCCCCAATAAAAGCTAAGGGCTGGTTGGCTCCGATCACAACATGGCGGCTACGTGAGGCCAGGGCGAATAATCTCCTGGCAGTACGCTCCACCGGGCGCAGGCCTTGCAAGGCACGCGCCATGGCCTGAATATGCTGCGGACTGGTTCCACAGCAACCGCCAATTATATTTGCTCCTGCGGCTCGTAAACGCAGGGCATATTCGGCCATATCCTCTGGACTGTCCGGGAACACCGTTTTGCCGTCCACTAATTGCGGTAGTCCCGCATTGGGCTCTACCGATAAGCATCGGTTGGTCCACTGTCCCATCTGTTCAATGACCGGCAGCAACTGCTGAGCCCCACCGGAACAATTAGCGCCAATGGCCAAAGGCTGCAAAGCCTCCATAATGATTAGAGCAGTCAGTGGATCGGTTCCCATCATGGAGCGTCCTTCCGGTTCAAAAGTCATGTGGGCAATAACCGGCAATCGACTCTCTGATCGGGCTGCAATCAAAGCTGCCCGCATTTCCCCGATATCGGTCATGGTTTCGATGGAGATCAGATCGGCTCCGGCCCTCTCACAGGCCCGTATTTGCTGAGCAAAAGCCGCATACAGGCCATCAAAGCTGCCATCTCCCATGGGACTCAGCAGCCGCCCGGTAGGGCCGATAGACGCCGCTACCCAGGCTCGCCCCCGCGAAGTTTCCCGGGCTATTCTTACCGCCTCAGCATTAATCTCGTCGACACGATCCTCCAGGCCATATTCACTGAGTTTAAAAGAATTTCCACCGAAAGTGTTGGTCTGAATAATATCAGCACCGGCTTCTATATAGAGATTATGGATCTCGCGTAAAAGAGTTGGATTCTCCACACCGAAAAGTTCTGGGCACTGCCCAGGCTGCATGCCGCGTTCCTGTAGCATTGTCCCCATGGCTCCATCAAGAATTACCACACGCTCTTTCAGTACATTCACTAAATCCCCGGGCACTTTATCTTCCTCCTCCACTGTGAAAAAATCAAAAAACCCTCCAAAGAGGGTTCTGTAATCAGTATCCCCTCTCATCTGTCAGGACTTTCCCCTGCAGGAATTAGCACCATACCATTGCTGGCGGTTGCCGGGCTTCATCGGGCCAGTCCCTCCACCTCTCTTGATAAGAGAACTTTTTAAATTTTAATATTAAACACTAAATGTATTTATTCTTTAGAATCATCATTCTCGGCAGCAGATTCATCAACTACTACCTCTTCCTTGACCGGTTCACTGGGCGGCTTGGGTTTAGTCAGTGGATCCAATAGGATAGCTTCCTCAAACTCCCTTTTAACTCCGGAGGTAGCGCGTTTAAATTGGCCCATCGCCTTACCAAAAGAACGAGCAGCTTCGGGCAGTTTGCTGGGTCCGATCACAATGACGGCAATTAGCAGGATAATTATTATTTCCCAGGTTCCAATATTGCCAATAAATCCTAGCATATAGACCTCCTGCCCCACTTTGAACCCAACCAAATAACAAAATGACCATCTTGGTTCATTTTACTGGGTTCACTGCTTCTTTGCAAATATTTTTCAGGTTATATTAGTTGATCATATACCAACTACCCGCTGACAGGGTTTCAATTAAAATTGTTTATTGTTATTTTAAGTATATGATTCCATTATTCGATAATTAGATTATAATAAGTAAAAAACGAGGTACTAGGTTGACGATTCCCGTATGGATAATGTTTATACACGGTTTTACGACCGGGTTTTTAACCACCTGGCTGGGATTGGTATTGGTTAATATTCATCCCTCTATACGCAAACTAACTGTAGTTGGGCTAGGCTACGCGGTTGGGGCAATGATTATTCGAAGTATACCAATGCTTTTTGGTTTGCATTTTTACTTGTTAACCATTTTACTTATCTTTTTTGTTAAATGGATGTGGAGTTTGCCATTAATTAAAGCTCTAATCCCAGTCATATTGGGTAACTTGATTATGGCCCTTGGTGAAGCATTTTTTTTGTCGGCTTATCTAGAAATCTTAAATACTGATATCTCCACCTTTATGGGCAACAATACAAATATGTTGTTAGGACCCCTACCACAGATTATTTTTATACTGCTACTCATATGGTTTGTATCCCGTCAGAATATCTTTATCTTAAACTTTGATTATGTACCTCATCAACATCCTGAACATATTCAAAAAAATAAACTGCTCTTCATACTTGCAGCCATGGTACTGATCTTGATGCTTTTTCAGGCCGTCTGTATTGATGCCATATATAATAATACACACCCAATCCAAGTCTACCAAGGTATTTCCCTGGAGATACTTGGTATCGTGATGAGTTTGGCTCTTACAGCCACAACTTTGATTATACTGTATTTGCTAGTTCGGCTGATCAAACTGGTCAATCAGGAAAGTCAATTTATGGTTCAGCAGACTTACCTGGAAACAGTGGATGAAATGATAACCGCCATCCGAGCCCAGCAGCATGATCAGATCAGTCATCTACAAGCCCTGTATGGCTATCTGCAATTAGAGTACTTTAGCGAAGCTCGGCTTTACCTGGAGGATATGATAGGTGAGATTAAGTTTACTCAGCAATTCGCTACTATTGCAGATCCGGGATTATCAGCCTTAACTTACACCAAGACACGTGTAGCTATAAGCAACGGCATTACTTTTGATATATCAGTGAATACAGACTTAGAGTATTTATCAATTTCTCCTTATGAATTAACTCGGATTTTAGGAAATCTTATTAACAATTCTTTTGATTACGTTAATAACCTGAATGAAGATATGAAACATGTTTGGTTCAGAGTAGACCGCAAGGACAATAACTATGTTTTTGAAGTTGCCAATTACGGACATATTGATGACCATCTAGCCAGTAAGATTTTTAGCAAAGGCTTCACTTCTAAAGACGGAGACCATGCTGGATTGGGTTTATCCATAGTGGAAGGACTGGTCAATCATCACGGAGGAAAGATTGTGTTTAACAATGAGCATGATAAGGTAATCTTTACCGTATTCTTGCCAATAAAGGAGTTTAAACATGACGCAATTCGCCAAGATGTTGGCTCATCTGCTGGCCAAAAACTCTTCGGAAAACCTCTATGAGGATGAGATTCGTTACGGAATTGAGGTAGTGCTTGGGGGTATTTTGCAGGCCTGCCTGCTGTTGGCTCTAGCGTTTTGGCTAAACCTGTTTTATGAGACAGCGGGAATCTTAGTGGCATCAGCATTATACCGACGATACTCCGGGGGAGCGCATTGCACTGCTTACTACCGTTGCACCTTAACCAGTCTGTGTACATTTCTTCCTCTAGCTTATCTTACCAAAATAATCTTTCCTTACATCAGCTTATTAATGATCAGTTGTGCCTGTCTATTCGTGCTGATAGTGGCCTGGCTAAAAGTACCGGTTGATAATCCGATCAATCCTATTACTGATCCGTTAAGACGCCAATCACTTCGCCAAAAAGCTTTGGTAGTAGCCATGGTACTATGCCTCTTAGCTATGTTGTTTCTTTTTATTTATCCGCTATGGAGCGCTTCCCTCATTATGGGGCTGCTTTGGCAGTCGATAACTTTGACAGCACCTGGCCATACCTATATGTCGCTCTGGGACAATCTCTTCCTTTATATAGAAAAATTTAGTAGAAAGGGGGATGACTATGCTAAACAAAGTTAAGCTCGCTCTTTGTACTTCATTATCAGCCGTTTTAGTATTTGTTGCCGCAAGTAATGTGTCTGTCTGCTGTCCAGTTTGGTTCTATCAACCCGAGCTACCTAAGAGAGACTAAAAAGTCATTGTTATTCAGACAGGCTTCGTGCCTGTCCTTTTTTTGCCCATACAACAATCTTAAACCTGGAAAAGCAAAAAGGCAGACCTTTTTAAAGGTCCACCTTACTAGTTTTATAAGGATACCGTTTTTGTTTTACTAGCGAAGTTCAGTAGGCACAAACGCATCAATGATGCCAATAACAAATGCAGCCAGCAGTGCACCCAGCAGAGAAACCGACAGATAGTTGGGAACAATAAACTGGGCAACGTAGATGACCACCGCTGCAGTTATAAAACCTACCAAACCACGCGACCGGGGTGAGATCTTGTCGCCTAATATGGCTTCTACTGCATAACCCAGTAAAGCTATTACCGCCGCTGCAATTAGGGCGCCAATAAACCCTGACACGGTGATTCCTGGCAACAGATAACCAATCAGCATCAATACCAGTGCAGAAACTACAAAACGGACAATTGTACCGATCATGAGTATCCTCCTTTCGTTTATATACTCCAGACAGTGTCTTTGTTTTTCACCCTTATGGTGCCTGTTTTGGAACAAAAATATGCAATAAACCTAAAGACAGAAACCATTTTTTGTTTCGCCCTGGACTAACTGCCCGCCACGCCACCCGAGACAATGAGCGTCATAACTTCCGCACTGTTGGCATCCAGAGGGATGACCTGCTGACGCGGAAATACAAACAGTTGCCCTGAAAAATTATATGACTGGGGCACATAAACTGATACCATATCGTCTAAACCCAATATTTCCAGAGAATCACAGGTTATAAAACCCAACACATGAGCATCGCCAGCAGAACTCAATCTTACCAGCACCGGTTGGCTGAAACTCTTTTTGTTGCCGACAAAAGCGTTGATCAAATCTTTTATCGACCCATAGAGCAGCTTGAACAACGGCAAACGATCAAAAAGACTATCCAGTGACAGCATAAGTTTTTTGGTAAGGAAATTGGATACTAAAAAGCCAATCAATATTACCAACAAAATAGTCGCCACAAAACCCACACCTGGAATGATCCCTATTCCCGGTATAGGGATTCTTAGCAATCCATCTACTTTTTGAAACAAAATGTAGAAAATATATACGGTAACAACCAACGGAACCAGGAATAGCAGGCCCTGTAAAAAGTAATTGGTTAGCCTTCTCATATTACGTCCTCCTTTTATTATGCCCAATAGGCGCGATCCAAACTACGATATTGGAGCGCTTCGGCTAGATGATTCATCTTAATGGTAGTCGATGCCTCCAAATCGGCCACGGTGCGTGCTACTTTTAGTACTCTATCATAAGCCCGGGCACTCAAATGCAGTCTGACAAAAGCGTTTTTTAACAACTGCTCAGATTCCTGATCTAATCGGCAAAACTCCCTGACCTGTACCGTTCCCATCTGCGCATTAACCTGATAAGGATAGTTGCCAAACCTTTTGGCCTGGATTTCCCGGGCCCCAGCCACCTGAGATCGTATCTGGCTGGAATCTTCCCCACTTTTGCGCTCTCTAATCTGTTCATATTGAAGACGCGGCACCTCTACGTGCAGATCAATACGATCCAGCAGGGGCCCGCTCAACTTTCTGCGGTAGGCTTGCACCTGCCAAGGGGTACATTTGCATTCCTGATCTGATCCCAAAAATCCGCAAGGGCAGGGATTCATAGAAGCAACTAGAGTAAAGCTGGCCGGGAAGGAATAGGTCGCCTGGGCTCTAGCCACGGTTACCACTCGATCCTCCAGCGGCTGACGCAAGGCTTCCAAAACATCGCGGCTAAATTCGGGCATCTCATCCAGGAATAATATCCCGTTTTGCGCCAGACTTATTTCTCCCGGGCGAGGAATACGTCCTCCACCAATGACACTAGCGGCAGAAGCATTTTTATGTGGAGCACGAAACGGTCTTATATTTACCAGGGGATGATGGCCATTAAGCAGTCCCGCCGCTGAATAGATTCGCGAAGTTTCCAGCACTTCCTCACGGGTCATTTCCGGAAATATCCCCGGTAATCGCCTCGCCAGCATAGTTTTACCCGAACCGGGAGGCCCAATGAGTAAAATGTTATGCATACCAGCAGCGGCGATTTGCAGAGCACGTTTAGCCGACTCCTGGCCGCGCACTTCCGAAAAGTCCGGTATCATTTCCGAGGCTAAGACATCTCGTCTGGGCTTTTCTGCTTCCATTTTAACCGCACCAGTGAGCAACTCAATTACCTGATTCAAGTGATCAAGACCAAAACTTTCAATCTCTTCAACCAATGCTGCCTCAGAACCATTACTGCCAGGAACAATAAAACGGCTAGCCTGACCAGCCTCGGCCAGATGAAGGGCCATGGGCAATATCCCAGGAACCGGCCGCAAACTCCCGTCCAAGGATAGTTCCGCTGCCAAATAATACTTATCCAGTCCTTCTGCCTCACCTAACTGATCGGAAGCCAGCAAAATTCCCAAAGCAATCGGCAAGTCAAAATGACTGCCCTCCTTTTTTACATCCGCCGGAGCCAGATTGACAGTTATCTTGCGATTGGGGAATTCGTATCCCGAGTTGCGCAAAGCTGAGCGAACCCGTTCACGGGCTTCCTTAACCCCAGCCGATGCCAATCCAACTATCTCGAAAGCCGGTAAACCATTAAGTATGTCTACCTCAACCCGAACAGAATTGGCCTCGATCCCGGTAAGAACCAAAGTATTTACTGATGCCAGCATAATATCTCTCTTTCGCCTTAAATGGGGTTAGAATTCGAGCGAAAACCAGTATATTCCTGCTTTAGGACATAATGTTGGAAATTACGACAAAGCTAAGGGATGTGTGGATGTGTATAGCAGTATTCTTTGGAAAGTACTTACCCATAGTAAAACGCGGCCAACAAAAAGAACGTCCCCCTGTTGGCCTAATCCTGCAAATATTAAAGGCTCCCCTTGGGCAGCGCTTCCATTGCCTGCCGGGGAGCCCTCACTTCCAAAAAACTTAGTGTCGGCTCATTACTGCCTGAGCGCTCTGCTCCGCAGCCATAAGCTGATGAATCGAATCGTCATAGGGATTGAAATAGCCTCTTTGCATTAAATAGCCGTTTATCCCCTCATGCTCCAGAGCCTTTTGGGTAGCAAAGCCGCTGAGCAAAGCCCTGACTTCCGGAGTAGTCGACTGCAAAGCGGCCGTAAAATAGGCCTGGGCTGATGCAACAGCTGCAGCCATAAAAGCAAAAGCCAGAGTTTTATCAGCTGACTGATCTGCTTTTTCAGCGAACATTTTACTGACGAAGTTAGTCACTAATTTGCCCCTCCTGCATTAATATTTTTGTCAT
>CAZTZX010000003.1:0-2791 GCA_964618175.1 uncultured Syntrophomonas sp.
GGTATGGAAGAGAATACAGCTTCAACCCAGGAGATAGCAGCAGGTATGCAGGAAGTATCTGCTTCTTCCCAGCAGATCATTGCTTCGGCTGAAGAAATTACCTCTATGTTAAATGATTTGACCCAAAGATCGGCCCAGGGAAATGAGCAGGCTCAGGATATTGAAAAGCGGGCTTTGACTGTTCAAGCCAATGCCGATACGGCCAAAAACAATACCCTGGGAGTTTACCAAGATATACAGGCTAGGGTACAGAAGGCTATGGAAGAAGCTCGCGTGGTAGAACAAATATCCGGACTGGCCCAGAATATTGCTGGCATTGCTGATCAGACTAATCTACTGGCACTAAATGCAGCTATTGAAGCGGCCCGAGCGGGCGAACATGGACGCGGATTTGCGGTAGTAGCTGAAGAAGTGCGCAAACTTGCGGAAGATTCAGCATCAGCGGTAAATAGTATCCAGACTCTTACTCGGCAGGTTGAGGTGGCACTCGACAATTTACTCGAGAACACCAGCAGCATTCTGGAGTTCATAAATAAGGATGTTGTACGAGATTACAATTCTATGAGTGAAATAGGTGCTCAATATAAGGATGATAGTAACCTGTTTTTCCAATTGACCCATCTCTTCAATGAGCAAATAGAAAGAATAACGCTGTCGATGCGGGAAATAAATACTGCTTTTGAATCTGTCTCCAGTATTATTCAGCAATCGGCATTAGGAACCCAGGAAATATCTCTTGCCAGTGAGGCAGCTACTAAGGCGTCCGAAGCTATCAATCAGGAGTGTCAGAAGATGGTAGAGGGAACCGCCAAACTGGACGCATTGGTGGCCGAGTACAAAGAGGGGTAGAAACAGATTAATGGGGTGAAGTTTTAAAATACTAAAGGGTTTTTGTCGTAACTGAACGAATATCATAGAATAGTTTTCCTGGTAACAATAATTGACAGGAGCTTAACGATGAAAACTATTGGCCGCCGTTTAGCACTATACTTTGGACTAACGATCCTTCTGGCTTGCGCGGGCATCGGGATATTTGTTTTTATTTATTCAGCTCAGTTCTTGGAAGAAGCATCAGAAAGTGTGCTGCTGGTAAGTGCTGAGGGGACTGCTCGCATAATAGAAAAATCCCTTGAAGCTCAGCTGGACACCCTGGAAACCGTGGCGCAGCGGGATGCTATTCGCGGGCTCAACTGGCCGGAGCAAAAGCCGGCCTTGACAAAGGAAGCCGAGCGTTTTGGTTATCTATATATGGGTTTTGCTGGACGGGACGGACAGCTTATGACCACCAGCGACACTACATTTGATATAAGCAACAATTCCTGCTTTTTACAGGCTCTGGGGGGAAAACCAGTTATCGCCTCATCCTTGGACACTTCTGATGATACCCTTCTGCTAGCTTCTCCTGTAATAGATCATAGTGACAACATTGCCGGCGTGTTGATTGCCGCCCTGGAAAGTAGATATTTTAGCGATAAAGTAGCAGCAATTGAGTTGAGTAGCGGTTATGCTTTTGTTATCGATAATCAAGGACGGGTAATGGCCCATCCTGATCATTATCAGGTGATCCAAGAGGTGAATCTCATTCAGCGGGCTGAATACGATGACAATTATCGGGATTTGGCCAATTTTCTGCGCAACAGTATTGTTGCTGGAACAGGTAGGGGTAACTTAAGACTGGCTGGTGAAGAATATTACGCAGCAGTCTTCCCGGTAGGTATCAATGACTGGTTTGTAGTAGTAACAGTGCCTCATGATGAGATAATGGTACCGTTATATAATTTGTATAAGGCCATGCTTGTAATTACGGTATTCCTCCTGTTGTTCGGTTTCGGAATATCCTATTTAGCGGCCAGACAGATCGCATCTCCAATTCGCAATATATCACAACAATATGCTCGCATGGCCTCGGGAGATTTTAGCGGATCATTACATGAAAATCTGCCGCAACGCCGCGACGAAATTGGTGAACTAGCCCGGGGCTATCAGCAGATCAACCACAGCCTCAATCGCACCATATCTGAATTGGAGGCAGGTGAGCAGCGTTTCCGTATGATAACGGATAACATGGTGGATCTGGTATCCCTCACTGACTTGAAGGGCTATATGCAGTATGTCAGCCCTTCTCATGAAACAATAACTGGTTGGAAAGTGCGGCATATAGTAGGCCGATGTGCTTTTGATTCCATGCATCCTGATGATGTTCAGGCCGCTCGGAAAGTCTATGAAAGTGCCATCCTCAGCAAGCAACCAGGGATTGCTACTTACCGGATCAAGCGAGCTGACGGAGATTATCGCTGGCTGGAGACGGTAGGTAAACCCTTGTTAGATGGTCAAGGAAAGGTAGTCTCCATGATCACTGCCTCTCGTGATATTCATGAACGCCGCCAGAATGAAGAACGCATACGTTATATGGCTGAACACGACACGTTGACCGGAATCTATAACCGCAGTTACTTTGAAAACCAACTGCAGATATTAGATGAGCAGTTGCTAGTTCCGGTCAGCCTGATTATGTGCGATATAGATGGCCTTAAATTCGTCAATGATACTCTGGGTCATCAAGCTGGAGATGAATTATTGCTGACCGCAGCAGAAATAATCAGCAATATTGCTCCCGAAGATAGTACCGTAGCCAGAATCGGCGGGGATGAATTCGGCATCTTGCTTCCCGACTATTCAGCCAAACTAGCCAACTATATAGCTGACAGTATTCGCAAAGCTATTGTTGAGCATAATGTTACCCGCTCCAATATTCTAAGCATGTCTTTGGGCACCGTTTGCCGAGCTACCC
>CAZTZX010000003.1:2891-7092 GCA_964618175.1 uncultured Syntrophomonas sp.
GACACAGGGGGACGGTTCTGTTGTGTCATTCAAATATAGCTTTTGGCTGGTCTCTCTTGTTTATGAAATGACACAACAGAACCGTCCCCCTGTGTCCCACCCCTGTGTCCCAAAATCCCGGTTTTTTAGCCGGGATTTTTATTTTACGAAGGTGTATATATTGAAGCGGATTCCTCTCGCCCCATTTCAGGCAGGGGGGTAATACAAAGACCGGTGAGTACTGCCTCGCGAAGCTGGTGTACTGCGCCGGTAAGCTCTTTCAACTGGCTTTCGATACGAATTAAAAGATAGGTAGCTACTACCATTGGAAAACCAACATTAGCAGCCAGACTCAGCAATTCATCCATGCAAGTTTTCTCCCTTCACAAAATAAATACGGGGCTGACGCCCCGTATTTTCAGACTAGCTCAGATCCAATTCGGTAGTCTCGCTAACTACAATCTGAGCTGCTGATTTACCGGTAAACTCTCCGCCTGAGCCAGAAAATATATTGCTGGCAACAATCTGGTTCATAGCAGCAGATACCTCAGTCGGGGTCAAATCTTCCCGAGCTTCATAAACCCTCATGCGATGGTTACGACCTAGCTCCGTGGTAAAATCCATCTGCAGCACTCTTTGAATAGCCATGTAATAATCCTCCTTTCCTTAGTGCTTCGATCTTCTCTTAGGCATTGATGAGTTCAACTGTATCCTGACGGTGAATGGACAGAACAGTCCGATCTTGCAAATCAAGAATAACCTGGGCTACCTGATAGACATTGTCATCGAGAGCCTCGGGTTTTACATCGCCATAGGCGCGGTTGCGAATCAACTGCTGACCGGAAGATCCAATACCATTATCTAGAACTAGAACTAACTCACTGTTTACAGGGTTAGAAGTAATAGCCATAGTGACACCTCCTTTCAGATTATAAGGTCTCGGATCCGTGAGCCTGATTGAATTGTATATAATAGGCAGGTGGTTTTTCCAAAGACGTGTATCGCACGACGGGGCTGGATTAAAAACAGGTTTCGAAAAGAATACTATCAAAAAGGTCGTCAAGATCGGAAAGCGCCAGGGGGAGTCTAACCAGAATACATTTTTGGCTAATTAATGATATTGGGAAGATAAGTGGGATAGAGGGGCGTTTTTGTTGTGTCTGCTCCGGGTGGACGACCTTGTCACCTGATTTCTAACGTCCATATTATATTTTTTTTAATCACATTATTGACATATGCCCGGTATGAGCTGTACAATTCGATTAGGGCATATGTCCGAAAGGAGTGATTGAGATGCCAGGAAGAAATGGAACTGGACCTAGGGGACTCGGTGCAGCAACGGGCAGAGGAATGGGTTATTGCGTTACTGACCGCCCAGCTTTTAGAGGATTAGGCGGCAGAGGTTATTTGAGAATGGGTAGAGGTCGAATGGACGGGTACGGGTATGGTTTTCGATTTAGAGGAGCATATCCAGCCGAATATGAGGTTGATGATCTAAGAAGTTATCGGCGCTATCTGGAAGAAGAGTTAAAGTATTTAAATAGCCAGCTGGACAAGGAAGAATAACCTGCCAGTGCGGTTGGGGACGGTTTTCGTTCGCATAAAAGGTAAATTATAAGTGCGATACTAGAACCGTCCCTCCCTGTCGCAAAGGATAGAGTAAAAGTAAATAATAGGAGGAAATATAATGGAAAAGATTGCAGTCTGTTCTGCAGGTGAGTCAGTAAACTCAAAAGTGGATGGTAGATTTGGCCGCTGTGCTTATCTAATATTATGGGACAAGGACAGTGATTCTTATGAAGCCATACCCAATCAGGCGGTTGAGCAAGCACACGGTTCAGGAACTTCGACAGCACAAATCCTGGTTAATAAAGGTGCCCAGACGCTAATTGTCAGCCGCATTGGTCCTAAGGCTTATGAAGTCATTGTCAAGGGTGGTATTAAAGTGTACCGGGCAGAAGAGGGCCAAACGGTACAGGCAGTATTAGATAAATGCTTGCAGGGAGATCTGCAGGAACTTCTAAAGCCTAATAATTAATTTTTGAAGGAGGAAGAATTAATGTTGATCGCAATTCCTAAAGAAGGCAGTATGGTATGTCCACATTTTGGACACTGTGAACAGTTCGCTCTTTATAACAGCACTACCAAACAGTGGACTATGCTGGACAATCCGGGGCATGTACCTGGTGTGTTGCCCGGGTTCTTGAAGCAGCATGGAGTTCAGGTGGTGTTAGCCGGAGGTATGGGAGGTCACGCCCAGGAACTGTTTGCGGCGGAGGGAATTCAAACCATAGTGGGAGTAGACGGTCATGTGGAAGATGCGGTGGCGCGTTTTTTAGATAATAAACTGGTGAGCACCGGCGAAATATGCTCTGATCATTCCCATGCTGGTGATTGCCATTCCTGAGGTGAAGGCCAATGAGTTTAACTATTAGTATAGCCAGCGGTAAAGGGGGGACTGGCAAAACTCTGGTGGCTACTTCGCTTGCCAGAGTATTGGCTGATCGACATCCCTGTATTATTGATGCGGATGTAGAGGAACCAAATGCCGCTTTGTTTCTGCCTGTTAGTAACCTGCAGACAGAGCCGGTATATCGCCCGATTCCTATCATTGATGCCGAAAAGTGCACCTACTGTGGTATTTGTGCTGAAGTGTGCGAGTTTGGTGCCTTAGCAGTGCTGCCCCAACAGGTTTTGGTATTCCCAGAATTATGTCACTCCTGCGGTGCTTGTGCGGGACTTTGTCCGGAAAAAGCGATTAGTGAAGATAACAGCTTGATAGGAGAGGTAGAAACCGGTGTCATTGATGGCATTGGGCCCCTGGCAACAGGACGGCTAAACATTGGAGAAAACATAAGTCCACCGGTCATTAAAGCTGTGAAGAAAAAGGGAACCGGACATGACTTGGTTATAGTTGACTGCCCGCCGGGAACCACCTGTCCAATGATTGAAGCTGTCCGGGACAGTGATTACTGTCTGCTGGTAACGGAGCCCACCCCTTTTGGCAGACATGACCTGTCGCTGGCTTTGGAAGCTTGTAATCTGCTTGGACTTGAGGCGGGTATAATAATTAACCGCTGGCAGGATGAAGATAATGGGATAATGGAATTAGCTGAACAGGCTGGAGTTCCCATTTTGGGGCTTATTCCTTTTAGCCTGGAGTTAGCTAAAGTATATGGCCAGGGGAAAGATCCTCTGCAGGCTTTACCAGAATTGGGAGAAATACTGGCATCAGTAATCAGGCAGATAGAGGGGAGGAGCTTATGAAAGAAGTTTTGTTATTAAGCGGCAAAGGCGGAACCGGTAAAACTTCTCTGACTGCTTCATTTGTTGCTTTGACTGGTCAGTGTGTTGTAGCTGACTATGATGTGGATGCAACTAACCTCCCAATTTTACTCAGTCCAACCCCTGTCAGCCAACATGAATTCAGTGCTGGTAAAAAGGCGGTTATAGACCAGGAAGAGTGTATTCACTGTGGGTTATGTGAAATGGTATGCAGATTTGAAGCTATTGCTGACGAACAGGTGGATGCGCTGGCCTGTGAAGGCTGTGCATACTGTAGTCGGGTTTGTCCGGTAGAGGCTATCCATATGGAGCCTCAATCTTCCGGTCATTGGTTTGAAGGAAGAATCCATTCTGAAAGATCTATGTTTTATGCGGAACTGCATCCAGGTGAAGAAAACTCTGGTATGCTGGTAGCGCAGGTAAAAAACGCTGCCCGGCAAAGCTGTCAGCAGCAGGAGACACCTCTGTTAATTGCTGATGGACCTCCGGGAATTGGCTGCCCGGTTAATTCAGCTTTGGTAGGAGTTGATCTGGTGGTGTTGGTGGGAGAGCCAAGTATTTCTGGACTGCGTGATCTGCAGAGGATACACCAGCTGCTCAGGATGCGAGATATAGAAAGCATCCTGGTCATTAATAAATGTGATTTGCAGCCGGATCTTGCCATTGCTATAGAAAAGTGGGCTCAAAAAAATCAAATTGATTGCGCAGGGACAATACCCTATCATCCTTTATTTGTTAGGGCAGCCCGTGAGGGCAAAACACCGGCTGATTATCAGGAATTACGGAGCCTGATTACTCCGGTATGGCAGCGTATATTGGAAAAAGCCACCCGTGCCACCTCGGATGGTTTATCGGCTGGATCTTAAGACACAATATAAGCGCAGTTCGCGAGAAAAATAGCTCTCGCCGGTAGCGCCGGTGTGTAGCATTAGTTTTC
>CAZTZX010000003.1:7192-29075 GCA_964618175.1 uncultured Syntrophomonas sp.
CATCATAGGCGTTGGTAGATGCCGTAAGGTAATTCCTGTACCAGGTGTTCTTTGGTCAAATGGAGCAGGTGGTTGCGGAGAGTCATTTTTTCCCAGAACAATTCGTAAATGTCTTTGCAATTGGGAAATATTATGTGGTAATCGGCCAGTTGATCAAGAGTATGGGGCTGGATCAGGATATCGAGCAGACGATGGTTCCTCTCTATTACCACGCCAATATAATGATTGAGCTGAGCGGGAAGGTTGTCGGTTTGGATGCGGCGATGCGACGATACCAGCATGCGAGGGCCAATATCCTTGATGCGCCGCACAGAATTAATAAGGTCAGTAACGCTGGCGCTGTTGTTACTGTACCAGGGGCCGGTTGGTACCAGATCTATATCGCCACTGAAAAGGATGCTCTCCTTTTCAAAATAAAAGCCATAATGACCGCTGGTATGTCCAGGCAGATGAACAGCTGTTAATTCCATATTACCCAGGTCAATTTTGTGCCCATCACTAAAGGTATCGGCCAGAGGAATGTGGCGAAAACCAGGCTGGGCCAATACATCCTCTTTTAGAGGAACTACCTGTCCGAAAGGCTGGCGGGGTATTTTCATAATTGAATCCCACAAGTTGTAGCCATGGAAATCTGTATAGGATTGCTCATCGCAGTAAGTTAGCGCTTCCTCTGGGCTGGCCATTATCTTAGCCCTAGGGAACAGATCGTAGCCATGGATATGGTCAAAGTGAGAGTGAGTGAGCAGTACCTGTTGGACCCGGTCACAGGGTACTTCCTGGAAGGCGAATGCTCCAGCCCCCATATCTATGACGGTGGGGCGATCGGCATCAATAAACATGCAGTTGGCATAGGGATAACGGGGTCTGTCCAAAGGAGTGACTACCGTAATCCGTTGATTTATAGAAATCAGCATAATATATCTTCCTTAATGTTCTAGTTAGTATTGTAACAGACAATAGTGGAGTTAAGAATAATAGGTGACGATAAGTGGAGATAGGTGGCAGTTTGTCATTACTGATAGATGAAAAACACGAGCTAAACGTAAAAAAATGGCTCACCTTGAGGGGGTGAACCATTTTAAGGAGGAAGAACTAATCCATGGGGCCGCCTTCCCAATACTGCCTGATGGCGCGCAAAGCATAACTGCCAAAATATACGCCATTTACAAAAGCTAAAGGGATGGCCATGGTTGCCCAGGGATCCATTCTCTGTTTCAAATCTTCTTTTCCATCGGTGGTACGGTATCTTGTCACAATGATCCCTCCTTTGACCTTATTTTGACCGGGGAGATGAGAATTATTGCAGGATATAATTCTCATTTTTTATTGGTTATGGAGGGATATACTCGCGCTACTAACAGGTATACCAGAGTGCCGCCGACTAAAAGGGCCAAAAAAGCTGCGACCATTTTTTCATACATAAATTAATCACCATTTATAAAATGGCTTATTGGCGGTATCTTTATACCTTTTTCTTGGTGTGAGGCATACAGATTATTTCCCGTATTTCGGTATCGAAAAAATGGTTGGCATGGGCAGGTTTAATCACGATGGCAGCATCTGCGCCCTGCATGGTTCCGCCGATACAGATGATTTCCTCATCATAGGGAACCAGGCCCGCATCCAGAGCCATTACCGCTATTTCCGTGGCCACTTTAACACCTTGGCCCAACATGCGTAAGGTCTGAGCTATTATTTCAGCGGGATATACTCCCCCAAAATGGTTGCGTACTCCCCTGTCGACCCCCGCCAGTAAATGAGTAGTAGTTAGAACTTGAATACCGACATTTTCTAATTCCTGTCTGGTGGCTGTATCCATTTCATTGGTGCCGGGCTTATCAAAACCATTATGATGAGTTACACAAACGATCTTCCTTCCGCCGGCTATTGAATGCAGCTCACGGGCAGTTGCTCCACTGCAGGATGCAATTACCATATTCTTTATGCCAAGCTGTTCGGCTCTTTGTACTGCCAATTCTATAGTCTGTCTAGTATTATCTTCACCGGGTTTTTCCCACAGCATATAAGTACCTCCTTTTCAAATAGAATAGATTATTTAATAAAACTATTGCCGTAGCCTTTGTATGGTCTCTTCCCTGAGAGTCTTGGCAACAGTTATCGTGGTGTATTTGGATAGATCAACTTCATCAGGACCTTGCACCCTTCCTCCATAGCAATCAAAAAGCAATCTTACGATAGGGCGGGTAGGGGCTTCTTTGTTCACATCAACAACTACTGCTACTTCTCCGGTGCTTAATTCCACCAGTGCACCAATGGGATATACGGCTATATTACTAATTAAAGCGTCGACACATTGGGGATCCAGATGAATGCCGCCCATACGCTTTAGTATCATCAAGGCTTGAATAACGGTGTAAGCGGCCCGATAAGGGCGATCGGCCAACAGTGCATCATAAACATCGCAGACGGCTACTATGCGCGCATAATCGATAATATCGTACTGAGCCAATCCGCGTGGATAACCATTACCATCCCAACGTTCATGATGTTGAAAGGCAACATGAGCAGACAATAGGGAAACATCAGGGTACTGACGCAATATTTCAAAGCCATAAGTGGTATGAAGTTTAGCTTCCTTAAATTCCTCTCGGCTTAAATCATCAGGTTTATTCAGAATGTCCTTGTCGATTCGGGTTTTGCCGATATCATGTAAAATTGCCCCCACTCCCAAATCCTTCAGTTGCCGATCATTAAAGCCTAAAGAAATTCCGGTCATAATAGAAAGAACCGCTACATTTGCGGAATGAGCAAAGGTATAATCATCAAAAGTACGAATATCGTTGAGACTAACCAAAACACTCAAATCTAAAAAGAGTTCGTCAATTATCTTATCAATCATTGATTGTACGTTACGTATATTTAGTTTGTGCTGATTTTCCAGTCCTCGAAAATTATCCTTAACTACTTTAATCGTTTCCTGACGTGTTTTTTCCCTTATTACATCGCGTACCTCAACATCGTCAAAGCTGTCACGAATATACACGGAGTTCAGGCCCAGTTCGCGTAATCGAACTATGTAGTTTTCGTTAAGCTCAACTCCTGAACGCAGTAAAACACGCCCTTCGCTGTCAGTTATAGTCCGGGCGACAATCATTCCGCTATTTAGTTCAGTAATTCTTATTCTGCGCATAGGCATCCTATTCTACGCATAGTATTTATGAAAAAATGCTGATTGAATCTCCTACCATCCTCCTATAAATTCGGTATTTAACACTATGTTTCCTTCTGTCAAGCGAAATTATTTTGCCTGTTTCGCGCCGCTTCTCGCTTATACTGAAAGTTTTTATTAATAATGACATTTTTTATTAAAACCATGAAGCAAGACGTTCAATTGCGTCTTAATCATAGACGTGGTAACCTCAGATTATAAAACACAGTAGGAGAGCTAAATGCGCAAGAAAAGACCCTATTTCCCGCGGCCAGTTTTAAAGAGCTTGGCCAACGACATTAAAAAGCTAGTAGCTGAACCAGAGGGGCGTTTGTTCTTATTAGAAATCATTGAGGAAATACCCTTCGATCTCAGGCCGGCAGTATTAGAAAGCCTTTCTTCTTTCTATGAACCAGAGATGGCGGCCTTCTTTCACCTTATGAAAGCGGAATATGGTTCTGAACTGGAAGCTCTTTGTAACCGATCTCTGGAAAAGTATAGTTTAGCCGGTCTGGATGTTTCGCCGCCCCAGTTTTTTCGGGGCAGTTTTTATAAAGCCTATGCTACCTGCAGTCGCCACACCAGCCGTTTAGCGGTGGATATTGCCTGGGATATCGGGGGGGCAGGTGTATATGTGGAGTGTTTCTACTTGGCTTTTAATGGAGATGGAATACACAGTTTTTTCATGATGGAAGACATGCCTTTAAGTCAATATGAGCAGGATCGTGAGGCCCAAGCTGAAATGGCCAGAATTAATTTTGATGAAGCTTGCAGCCTGATCTGCCAGGCTTATCAGCAGAATATCGTTCATATGACGCGCCCGGCTCTGGGCAAGTTTTTATATCAGAAATACTTGAGCCATGGACAAAGACTGTCAGCCGAGCAGGAAAAGGAATTGACCGGGCGCTTGTCTTCGTCTTTAGGGCCGCGGCAGTTGGTGAACAGCTTCTTTCGAGCCGTGCGGGAGCGTGACTGGGCTTACCTGGATTCCATTGTAACTGGTGAGGCGGTGCCTGCTACCCAAGAGTTCTTTTCTGTAATGCATCAATTAATAGAAGGACAGGTAGAAGATGTATCGGCCTCTCGCTCCACTGCTCAGGTAAACAGCTACGCTATAGCCATGGAAGAACGCAGCTGTTATCAGGAAAAGTATCAGTTTCACCTGGAACGGGGTACTAATAAAGACTGGCTTATTAAAAATTGCTTACAGATAAGCCGAGAAGAAATAGAGAATCTATCCGAATTAAATCCCTTTAATCATCAGGTCTATTGCCGAGTCTATGAAATTGCAGATTTGGATGGACTTTTTGAGATCCTGGATAGAGTGGATGATGTTCATCAGGTGGAGGAATTACCCTATGGCCTGCATATGCGAATAACCCATTTTGACGAGGATTTGAGCCAGGGCGTATCCATGCTGAGTGGAGTAGTGGCTGATATGATTGTAAATGGGGATGAGTTCGTAGTGGCCTGTCGTGATTTCGACACATTAATGGACTTTCACCGCCTGATCTTAAGTGAAGTGGGCGTGCCCGTCGTATCGAAGGGTGAATATCAGGTAAATTTGATGACTCTGTACAGTTATTTAAGCGGGCAGTATTTGCAGTTTGAAGACGTTTTGCTGATTGAAGAGGATGACTACCTATTCGAAGATGGCATGCACTTTATCAGTGCCCGTTACCTGATCAAAGATCGCGACAAAGTAGAAAAAAGGATCAAAGAATTGCACAACCTGGCCCTCCATATATCTGACGACTACCGGGTCTTCTACCAGATAGAAAGTCGCTCGAAGGGGCCGGAATTCTTTATGGAATTTGTACTGGGCTCGGGATGGGTCACCCTATCTGCATTTGGGGAAGCTGACATGGCGCGGGCTAGACGAAGCTTTGAAGAGCGGATGTTTGATTCCTTGGAATTCGATGGCATGGAAGTGCGCGAAAACGGACTATTTGACGTGTTGACCAGCAGCGTTAAAAAGGAGCATCCGGAACTGGAACAAACTCTCAAAGAGATTTACTTAAATAAATGGTATTATTCCCAACTGAGTGTTTTAAGTGGCATGAGCCCATGGGAAGCTTCTCAGACAGAAGAAGGGACCCGGCTCTTATGGACCTTGTTTAAACGCATAAAACAGCGTGAAAGCAGCAGTATGTATCAGTTTGGACCGCACCGGGTTCACCTCAAGGAGTACATCCGCAAAGTAGAACAGCAGTCTTAAAAAAATGCGCCAGAAAACTGATTGACAGGCTGTCGGCCTTTGCCTATACTTTATAGATAATTACAAAATTTCAGGCTATGAAGGGAAGCAACAGTGAAATCCCTTGATCACAGAGAGCCGGTGCAGCTGAAAGCCGGTATCAACATTTCATTTGGACATCCTCCTGGAGCCGCTATCTGAAAAGCTCTGCGCTTAGTAGGTGTGCCGGACGCTTAACGTCCGTTATCAAGGTAGCAATGGTCTATTGCTATTAAGCGGTTGCGTTTACAGCAACAAGCAGGGTGGTACCGCGGGAATTCCCTCTCGTCCCTGACCGGGCGAGAGGGTTTTTTATACCTAAAAATAGCAAACTGCCGGGGGAACACGGCTGGGAAAACAGGGAGGAATCAAAGGTGAAGAGCAATCAAGTAAAAATCGGCTTAGAAAAGGCACCGCATCGAGCACTGTTCAAGGCACTGGGCCTTACCGATGAAGAGATAGCGCGTCCTTTAATTGGCATTGTCAATTCTCATAACGATATTGTTCCTGGGCATATAAATCTGGACAAGATCGCCGAAGCTGTGAAAGCCGGCGTGCGCCTGGCGGGGGGAACCCCTATGGAGTTCCAGACTATTGGTGTGTGCGACGGTATTGCTATGAACCATATTGGCATGAAATACTCTCTGGGCAGTCGGGAACTGATTGCCGACTCGGTAGAAATAATGGCCACCGCCCATGCATTCGATGCCCTGGTGTTTATCCCCAACTGCGATAAGATCGTTCCGGGCATGATGATGGCTGCCTCCCGGCTAAATATACCTTCTATCTTTGTCAGTGGTGGACCTATGCTGGCGGGACGCGTTAAAAGCCATGCCGTTAGTCTTACTCAAGTTTTTGAAGGCGTGGGAGCCGCCGTTGCCGACCGAATCAAGGCTGAGGACTTGGTGGACTTGGAAGAGAATGCTTGTCCTACCTGCGGATCTTGTTCTGGTATGTTCACCGCTAATTCCATGAACTGTTTGACCGAGGCATTAGGAATGGCTTTGCCTGGTAACGGTACCATCCCAGCGGTTTATTCAGAGCGTATTCGCCTGGCCAAAAAGACGGGCATGAAAATCATGGAATTACTGGAGAAAGATATACGCCCGCTGGATATTTTAACTCAACGATCCTTCGAAAATGCTATTCGCATGGATATGGCTATAGGCTGTTCCACTAATTCTGTCCTGCATCTTTTGGCTATTGCCAGTGAAGCTGGAGTATCAATCGATCTGGACATTTTCAACCAGATAAGTGCTCAGACTCCACATCTTTGTAAGATCAGCCCGGCGGGAGGCCACCATATGGAAGACTTTAATCAGGCCGGCGGCGTTCAAGCTCTGTTAAACGAATTGATAAAGGGCGATTTACTGCATACCGATTGTATGACGGTAACGGGCAAAACGGTGGGAGAAAACGTAGCCCCCACTCCGATCCTGGATTATGAGGTGATTCGCCCGCTCCATGATCCTCACAGTCCCACCGGCGGGTTAGCCATACTTTTCGGCAATCTGGCCCCCGAGGGTGCGGTTGTTAAAAAAGGCGCGGTAGCTGAGGAAATGATGCAGCATGAAGGACCGGCGCGAGTATTTGATTCTGAAGAAGAAGCCGTGGCAGCTATTTTAGCCAAGAGTATTCTTCCTGGAGATGTTATAGTTATCCGCTATGAAGGCCCGCGTGGTGGCCCAGGGATGCGGGAGATGCTTACTCCCACCTCTGCGGTGGCCGGGATGGGCCTTGACAAGGAGGTAGCCCTAATCACTGACGGGCGATTTTCCGGGGCGACCCGAGGGGCTTCCATTGGCCATGTATCACCCGAAGCGGCGGCAGGAGGCACCATAGCCCTAGTGGAAGAAGGGGACAGAATACGTATAGATATTCTGGCCAACCGCCTGGAACTGCTGGTAGACAGTCAGGAACTATCCCGCCGACTTAGACTCTGGACTGCACCGGAGCCACGAATAAGAAGTGGCTATATGAAGAGATATGCCGAGATGGTACAATCAGCAAGTACCGGAGCCATTTTCCGAAGCTAGCTGATACGCAAGTTATGATTTGGCGGGCCATCATCAGCCCGCCTTTATTATAAGAAGTTTTAACTTAGATGAAGTATTGAAATAAATCGGAGGTGACTATTATGAAGTTGAGAGGTGCGGAGATACTGCTGCAGTGCCTGCAGAGGGAAGGAGTCGATACCGTTTTCGGTTATCCCGGAGGTGCGATGCTACCCATTTATGATGCCCTCTATAGTTCTGATATTCGACATATTTTAGCCCGCCATGAACAGGGAGCTTCTCATGCAGCTGACGCTTATGCCCGGGTGACCGGCAAAGTTGGGGTCTGCCTGGCCACTTCCGGTCCAGGTGCCACCAATCTGGTGACCGGCATAGCTAACGCTTATATGGACTCGATACCTATGGTATGTTTGACCGGCCAGGTGGGTTCTTCTTTGATCGGGCGGGACGCCTTCCAGGAAGCCGACATTACCGGTATTACTCTTCCAATTACTAAACATAATTATCTGGTGGAAAACACGGAAGATCTGGAACAAGTGATCCAGGAGGCGTTTTACATTGCCCGTACTAATCGGCCCGGGCCGGTGGTGGTGGATTTACCCAAAGACATCATGGAACGAGTTATAGACTGGGAACCACGCGACCAAGAGGTTAATATTCGCGGCTATCGGGTCATGAAAGGTTTTAATTCCGGACAGGTGATCGCCGCTGTGGAGCTGATCCGAAAGGCCCAAAAACCGATTATTTATGCGGGAGGGGGCGTCATTTCATCCAATGCCTCCGAGGAATTGCGCAAGTTGGCGGAAGAGCAAAAGATTCCCGTCACTACCACCCTTATGGGGATGGGATGTTTCCCCTCGGCCCACTACCTGTCTTTAGGGATGCTGGGTATGCATGGAACCCGTTATGCCAACTATGCTATCGGTGAAAGTGATTTGCTTATAGCGGTGGGAGTGCGTTTCGATGATCGGGTGACGGGCAAGATAGACACCTTTGCTCCTAATGCTAAAGTCATCCACATTGACATAGACGCGGCTGAAATAGGCAAGAATGTAGCTGTGGACATACCCATCGTCGGTGATGTCCAGTATGTATTGCAGGCTATCAACAGCCGGCTGCAGCCCGTGGGGTCGGAAGAGCGCCTGGAATGGCAGGGCATGATCGATCGCTGGAAAGATGAATACCCGCTTCGTTATGGTTCTTCCCCAGAGGGGCGGATCATGCCCCAGCATATTATCGAAAAAATAGGTGAGCTAACTCAGGGCGAAGCTATAATTACCACGGAGGTGGGGCAGCATCAAATGTGGGCGGCTCAGTATTATAAATTCAAACACCCGCGTAGTTTCATTACCTCAGGTGGATTAGGCACCATGGGTTTTGGATTTCCGGCTGCCATTGGGGCCAAGATCGCCCGGCCCGATCTACCGGTTATTGATATGGCCGGGGATGGAAGCATACAGATGAATATTCAAGAATTGGGTACGGCTGTTCAATATAAGCTGCCGGTCATTATATGTATTTTCAATAATCAGTTCCTGGGTATGGTGCGCCAGTGGCAGAGCCTCTTTTATGAAGGACGCTACTCGTATACCGATATCAGTCAGCAGCCTGATTTCATCAAACTGGCGGAAGCCTACGGAGCAGTGGGGATCCGGGTCAAGGATGTCAATGGTGTGGATGATGCTTTGCGACAGGCACTCCAGGTGACCGACCGGCCGGTAGTAATCGACTTCTGGATCGATCGGGAGGCCAATGTTTATCCCATGGTTCCCCCGGGAGGCTCACTGAACGATATGCTGGGAGGTGACTTTTAATGGCCCATACCTTGGCAGTAACGGTTGAAAACAAACCGGGAGTGTTGACCCGGGTCGCGACTTTGTTCCGTCGACGCGGCTATAACATTGAAAGCCTGGCCGTCGGTGCTACTGAAGATCCGAGTATTTCTCGTATGACCATTGTGGTGGAGGGTGATGACCAGATAATTGAGCAGGTCACCAAACAGCTCTATAAATTGGTGGATGTAATTAAAATTGTGGACGTCACTGATGAACGGGCCGTGGAGCGGGAGCTGGTGCTCATTAAAGTCAAAGCCGACGCCAATGTGCGAGCTGATATAATACAGATTGTTGACATATTCAGAGTCCGGATTGTTGATATCGGACGTAATTCCTTAATTATCGAAGCCACCGGAGATTCCGGCAAGATAGATGCCATTGAAGACTCACTGAGGCCATTCGGTATTATTGAACTGGTTCGCACCGGTAAAGTTGCTATGGTGCGCGGTGGAGCAAAATAGTAACGGCCTTAAAGGTCGTACAATAACAAGGAGGAAGTTAAAATGGCTAAAATGTTCTACGATGCAGATGCAAATTTAGATCTTCTTAAGGGAAAGACTGTCGCGGTTATGGGATTTGGTTCCCAGGGTCATGCTCAGGCACAGAACCTGCATGAAAGCGGAGTAAAGGTAGTAGTAGGTCTACGCAAGCCTTTTGATGAGTTCACCGAGAAGGAATGGAATGCAGTGGTTGCCGCGGGCATCACCCCTATGACGGTAGCAGAGGCCGCCCAGGCTGGTGATATCGTCCACATTCTCCTGCCCGACGAGATTCAGGCGCAGGTATATAATGCGGAAATCAAGCCTTACCTTAAGGAGGGCAATGCTCTGGGATTTTCCCATGGATTCAACATTCATTTTGGGCAGATCGTGCCTCCGGCGTTTGTGGATGTCTTCATGATCGCTCCCAAAGGCCCGGGGCATCTAGTACGCCGCGAGTATGAAAGGGGTGCTGGGGTTCCTGGTCTGGTTGCCATAGAACAGGATTACACCGGTCAGGCCAGGGAAGTAGCCTTAGCCTATGGACGCGGAATCGGTTGTACCCGGGCTGGGGTCATTGAAACTACCTTCCAGGAAGAAACCGAGACCGATTTGTTTGGCGAACAGTGTGTACTCTGCGGAGGAGTGACCGAGCTGATCAAAGCTGGTTTTGAAACCCTGGTGGATGCGGGTTATCAGCCGGAAATAGCTTATTTTGAGTGCATGCACGAGATGAAACTCATCGTTGATTTGATGTATGAAGGCGGTATGAACAATATGCGCTATTCCATCAGTGATACCGCTGAATTCGGTGATTATATCATGGGACCCCAGGTAATTGGCGAAGAAGCCCGCATGGCTATGTATGACGCACTGGTTGATATACAAGAAGGCCGCTTTGCTAAAAACTGGCTGTCCGAGAATCAGGTGGGCCGTCCTCAGTTTAACGCTCTGCGTCGCCAAAACCGGGAACACATGATCGAAGAAGTAGGCGCCGAATTAAGGGCTATGATGCCCTGGTTGAAGAAAGATAAATAAAAAGATGTAGCAACATTATTTGCGAACGATAGCGAGCATGAGTAGTACCCGTTAGGGTGTTACCATGCTCCGCCAATGGTCGCTAGTATATTTATACATACCCTGGCGTGAGTACGGTTAATAGGAGGTTTGTAAGTAATGAGCGGTAATCGCATCTATTTATTTGATACTACCCTTAGAGATGGTGAGCAGTCGCCGGGGGTCAGCCTGAATGTGGAAGAAAAAGTGGAAATCGCTCAGCAGTTAGCCCGTCTGGGGGTTGATGTCATTGAAGCTGGTTTTCCGATAGCCTCCCCGGGCGATTTTGCAGCTGTGCAAGCCATAGCCCGGCAGGTGCGGGGACCGGTCATTGCAGGATTGTGCCGGGCTATACCTCGTGATATCGATCGTACTTGGGAAGCAGTTCGTGAGGCGGAAAGCCCACGCATACATACTTTCCTGGCTACTTCCGATATACATTTGAAGTATAAACTACAGAAATCCCGCGAAGAGGCCTTGGTTCAGGCGGTTGAGGCTGTGAAACATGCCCGCCTCTATTGCAATGATGTGGAATTTTCCGCTGAGGATGCTTCGCGCAGCGATGTTGATTTTCTGGCATTGGTAGTAGAAAAAGTGATCGATGCCGGAGCTACAGTGGTAAACCTTCCCGACACGGTAGGTTATGCGGTGCCGGAAGAGTTCGGCCAGTTTATCCGTACCATTTATGAGAAGGTTCCCAATATTGACAAGGCCATAATCAGTGTCCACTGTCATGACGATCTAGGCATGGCCGTGGCCAACTCTCTGGCCGGCATCGCTAATGGTGCCCGCCAGGTAGAGTGTGCTGTTAATGGCATTGGGGAACGAGCCGGCAATGCTGCCTTGGAAGAAATAATCATGGCTCTGTATACCCGCCAAGCTCTTTATGAAAAGGATATCAATGTCAATTACGGTGAGCTGTTTCGCACCAGCCGGTTGGTAAGTAGTTTGACCGGTATGCAGGTACAGCCCAATAAGGCCATCGTAGGCAAAAATGCTTTTGCTCATGAATCCGGTATCCATCAGGATGGGGTATTGAAAGAGCGTACTACCTATGAAATTATGAGCCCGGAATTGATTGGGTTATCCCGGGGAACTCTGGTGCTGGGCAAACATTCGGGCCGGCATGCTTTCAAAGAGCATATGACCGAATTGGGATTTGGCTTGAACGAAGATGAACTTGATGTGGCTTTTATGGCTTTTAAGGAAATTGCTGATAAGAAGAAAGAAGTTACCAACGACGATCTGGAAGCTCTAGTCAAAGATAAGGTCTGGTCTATACCGGAAAGATTTACGCTGACTTATCTGCATATCTCCAGTGGCACCAGTATCGTGCCCACTGCCACTGTCAAACTGGCTATTGAGAATCTGGTATTCGATGCGGCGGCCACTGGAGATGGTCCAGTGGATGCAGCCTGCCGGGCGGTCGACAAGATCACCGATATCTATGGCAAGATGCTTGATTACAAATTGAGTGCAGTCAGCAGCGGTAAAGACGCCCTGGGTGAGGTTTTGTCCCATATAGAAATCGATGGCAAGCAGTATGGCGGCCGGGGACTGAGTACCGATATCATTGAAGCCAGCGTTAAATCGTATATAAATGCTATCAACAAATACTACTACGAAAAACAACAGCCGGACAGCCAGGCCTAGCCTGGCTAAACTGAGTAAGAGAGGAGTTATCTCCACTATGGGTATGACAATTAGCCAAAAAATACTGGCCTATCATGCCGATAAAAAGCAGGTTGAAGCGGGTGAACTGATCAACTGTCAGGTAGATGTGATCTTAGGCAACGATGTTACAGCTCCGGTAGCTATTAGTGAATTTGGACGTTTGGGACTTGACCAGGTACACGATCCAGACAGTATAGTTCTGGTTCCGGATCATTTTGTCCCTAATAAGGATATTAAATCAGCTGAACAGGCCAAGGTGGTGCGCGACTTTGCCCGGCGTTTTGGCATAAAGCATTATTTTGATGTGGGCCGGATGGGCATCGAGCACTGCTTACTTCCCGAACAAGGGCTGACCTTACCGGGTGATCTGATTATCGGAGCGGATTCCCATACCTGTACTTATGGTGCTCTGGGAGCATTTGCCACCGGAGTCGGTTCTACTGATATGGCGGCAGCTATGGCTACCGGTAAAGCCTGGTTTAAGGTACCGGAAAGCATTAAGTTGGTTTATTATGGCACTCTGCCCAAATGGGTAGGGGGCAAGGATCTAATTCTGCATACCATAGGTGATATCGGAGTAGATGGAGCCCGTTATATGTCCATGGAATTCACCGGTGAGGTAATTGATGGGTTATCTATGGATAACCGCTTTACTATGGCCAATATGGCTATTGAGGCTGGTGGCAAAAACGGGATAATTGCTCCGGATGATATTACTCTGGCTTATGTGCAATCACGGGCGCAAAGGGAATACAACCTTTATAGATCCGATGAGGATGCCCAGTATGTTGAAGTTTATGAGTATGATGTAAGTAAACTGGAACCTGTGGTGGCGTTTCCACACCTGCCGGAAAACACGCGACCAGTCAGTGAAGCTGGTCACGTACAAATCGACCAGGTGGTTATTGGTTCCTGTACCAATGGCCGGATAGAGGATTTGGAGATGGCGGCCACTGTATTGAAGGGGCATAAAGTTCACTCTGAATTGCGCGTAATTATATTGCCCGGCACTCAACAGATTTTCCTGGAGGCTATGCGGCGCGGTTACATTGAAACCTTCATCGAAGCGGGCTGTGCGGTCAGTACCCCCACCTGTGGGCCTTGCCTGGGCGGTCATATGGGCATACTGGCTAAGGGTGAAAAATCCCTGTCCACAACCAACCGCAACTTTGTAGGCCGTATGGGCCATCCCGAAAGTGAGGTCTACCTGTCCAGTCCGGCGGTCGCTGCGGCCAGCGCCATAACCGGACATATTACCTCGCCCCAAGAGGTGGTTCGCTAAACAAATGTCTGGCGCCAAACTAAAAGATTAAGGGGAGTCGGCTATGAAATTTACCGGAAAGGTTTATAAATTTGGAACTGACATAGATACCGATGCGATCATTCCTGCACGTTATCTTACCACAGCGGATCCTGTTGAACTGGCTCAACATTGTATGGAGGATGCTGATCCCAGTTTCCCGCAAAAAGTTCAGCAGGGAGATATTATTGTGGCAGGAAAGAACTTTGGCTGCGGCAGTTCCCGGGAACACGCTCCGATCGCTATTAAAGGAGCAGGAGTGGCTTGCGTAGTAGCGTCATCGTTTGCGCGCATCTTCTACCGCAATTCCGTCAATATTGGTTTACCCATATTGGAATGTGCAGAGGCAGTGCAGGCAATTGAAGAAGGGGATCAAATCCAGGTTGATCTGGAGAGCGGGGAAATAGTAAACTTGCGTACTGGTAAGAATTATCAGGCCGCACCATTTCCCGAGTTCATGCAGCATATAATAGCTCAGGGCGGACTGATCGGATATGTGCAAAATAACCTGGATAAAAAATAAAGTAAAACCTCTAATAAATCAGCCAGCTTGAGAAAGGAAGAAGTATATGTTTAAGATCGCTGTTCTTCCCGGAGATGGGATCGGGGTGGAAATAGTTCCCCAGGCAGTCAAAGCGCTGCAGGCCATCAGTGAGAAATATGGACACACCTTTGATTTTACCGAGGCTTTAGTAGGTGGGGCTGCCTACGATGCTCAAGGACATCCACTGCCCGAAGCAACTCTGGCATTGTGTGAAGGTTCCGATGCAGTACTCTTGGGTGCTATCGGCGGGCCGAAATGGGATAACCTGCCGGTGGAATTGCGCCCGGAGTTGGGAGCATTGCTGCCCCTGCGCAAAGAATTAGCTCTTTATGCTAACCTCAGGCCCTGTATCATTTTTCCGCCCCTGATGCATGCCTCCACTTTGAAGGAGGAGATCCTGCAGGGAGTGGACATTCTGGTTATCCGTGAACTGACCGGAGGCATATACTTTGGAGAAAAGAGCCGCGAGAAAACGGCTGAAGGCCAAAAGGCTACTGATGTTTTGACTTATTCCACCTATGAGATCGAACGCATAGTGCGCTTTGCCTTTGATGCGGCCCGTCAGCGTACCGGTCGGCTGTGTTCGGTGGATAAAGCCAATGTCTTAGAAAGCTCCCGACTATGGCGGGAAACGGTCATGGATATATCTCCTGAGTATGCGGATGTTGAGGTCACTCATATGTATGTTGATAACTGCTCTATGCAGCTGATTCGCAACCCGCGGCAATTTGACGTGATCGTTACCGAGAATATGTTTGGGGATATTTTAACAGATGAAGCTTCTATGTTGACCGGTTCGATCGGTATGCTACCCAGTGCCTCCATCGGCGGCGAGGTAGGCTTATATGAACCTGCTCACGGCAGTGCACCGGATATAGCGGGCCAAAACAAGGCTAATCCATTGGCCACGATTTTGTCAGCCGGGATGCTGTTGCGCTATTCACTAAAACTGGAAAAAGAGGCTCAGGCCCTCGAGCAGGCGGTTCGTCAGGTTATCGATGAAGGCTATCGTACCCCCGATTTAGTTCAACCCGGTATGAAAATATTAGGTACCAATGAGATAGGGGATGTGGTGGCCCAGACCATATTGAAAGGATAAGCCTTTCTTGAAGGAGGAAAACGGCTTTGGGGATAGGAAACTGAACGTCACGATTTATGATACTACTTTGCGGGATGGCTCGCAGGCAGAGGGCATTTCTTTTTCGTTGGAGGATAAACTGCAGATTGCCCGGCGGCTCGATTTTTTAGGTGTGTCCTATATCGAAGGAGGCTGGCCGGGCAGCAATCCTAAGGACTTGGAATTTTTTAAACTCATTCAGAGTCAGGGATTAGACCATAGTCGTATAGCGGCCTTTAGTTCTACCCGTAAACCGAATATCTCCGTTAAACAGGATGTTAATCTGCAGGCTCTACTGGATTCGGGCGCGCCTACCGCTACCCTGGTCGGGAAGAGCTGGGACTTTCATGTCTTGACGGCCTTAGAGACCACTCTGGATGAGAACTTAAACATGGTACGGGAAAGCATCGCTTATCTAAAGGATATGGACCGCGAAGTTATCTTTGATGCCGAGCACTTCTTCGATGGATTTAAGGCTAATAGCGATTATGCTCTCCAAGTATTAGAGACGGCTGAAGTTGCCGGGGCAGACTGGATCATTCTCTGTGATACCAATGGGGGAAGCATGCCCTGGGAGATAGCAGATATTGTTCAGCAGGTAAGTCAACGAATTAAATCTCCCTTGGGTGTTCATGCCCATAATGATACGGGCTGTGCGGTCAGCAATTCTCTGATGGCTGTGCAAAGCGGCTGTCAGCAGGTACAGGGAACTATCAACGGCTACGGGGAACGCTGCGGAAATGCCGATCTGTGTTCGGTAATTCCTAACCTGGAATTAAAAATGCAACGGATCTGTCTGCCGCCAGGCCACTTAAAGCATTTGAGTGAGGTTTCTCACTATATAGCTGAGATTGCCAATATGCCGCACCACAATAATCAGCCTTTCGTAGGCTATGGTGCTTTTGCTCATAAAGGCGGAATTCATGTAAGTGCCTTATTAAAAGACTCTCTCACTTATGAGCACATTAATCCAGAGGAAGTGGGCAATCACCGCCGGGTACTGGTATCAGAACTTTCCGGCTTGTCCAACCTGCTCTACAAAGCACGGGAATTGAATCTGGACATTAACAGCTATGATGCCCAAACGCGTACGGTAATCAAGCAGATTAAGGAGCTGGAAAGTCAGGGATTTCAGTTCGAAGGAGCCGATGCCTCCCTGGAATTATTTTTACGTAAAGCTTTTGGCCAGTGCAGTGATTATTTTCAACTCTTGAACCTAAAAGTCATCCTGGAAAAGAATGAGCAGGAAGATATAGTTTCTGAAGCCATGGTCAAGCTGAGCGCTGATGGTCAGACTTTCCATACCGCCGCTGATGGCGATGGCCCGGTCAATGCCTTGGATAATGCGCTACGTAAGGCTTTGACGGAAGTTTATCCGGAAATACAGGATATGCATCTTACTGACTATAAGGTAAGGGTCTTGGATGGGAAAGAAGGTACGGCTGCCAAAGTCCGAGTTTTAGTTGAAACGGCTGACCCAACCGGCAAATGGAATACGGTAGGGGTATCGGAGAACATCATCGAGGCTTCCTGGCAGGCTTTGGTCGACTCCATAAACTATCTGCTGATGAAGCGTAAACTAGCGCAACCGGAAAACAACTAAAAATAGACTTAAATACAACTTAAATTCCACCTCCTGCATTCACCATGATGACAGGAGGTGTTTTATTTATGCCCAAACTGCTAGAACAGGTTAAGAATTCGGTAGTGGTTTTGCGTCCCACTTATGGTCCCCGGGGAGACAGCACTGAGTTGTGGACGCGGGAAGGTATGTCGGTTGATCGCCGCTCCATACGTTCCATAAAAAGAGCCCTGGCGCGACTATATGCCATCGATTTGTCAGCTCAGGGCGAGCAGGTGGCTGATCTGATTGAACGTCACAGCGTCTTGCCTTTTTATCTGCAGCCGGATCGCATCTTTGTTCCTCTGAAGATGCGCAGCGCCCGGTGCTCCAATGATCGCTGCTGTGGCTATGTAGATGTAAACTACATAGAAAGCATTGCCGGTGAAAAAGGCACGGCTAGGCTGCTCTTAAAAGACGGGCGCACCCTGAACTTAGTTTGTACTCCCAGCACAGCTGCTCAGACTATCTGTATGGGCCAGAAACTAAGCAGTAGTTTACAGCCGCAGCTCACCACCGAAGATGAGGATGTTATAGTTAAGGCCGCGCTGTTACTGCTCCAGCGGCTAAAAATGTTGGACGATAAATTGAATAATTTTGCAAATTAGGAAAAAGGATGTTGACCTATGACGAACTGTCTATTATAATGGCTTTGGCCCTGGAAAAAGCTGTATAAAAATTAGGACAGGTGGAGGTAACGTATCCCATGGAAGGTGTCAGCCTGGGCATTAACTGCTACCGTGCCATACTTGCCCAGGTTAATTGTTTGGAAGCAGTATGGCCTGAACCGAGTACTCTTAAGGAGATTTATGAGGAATTAACGGAATTATCTTTTTACATGCTGGAACAAGATAGCTTTGGCATCAGCCAGGGTATCGACCAAATACTCACTACTTTAGAGGAGATTAAAGTGACCCGGCCAAGTGATGGTCAACCCATAGAAATAAGGATGATCGTCTCCGAATTGGAGACGCATTTGGAATTTTTGCGGCGGGAGTATACCCAATTTATCCCTAGATAAGCAATTATATTCATAGTTCATAGCAGACGCCTGATTTTGCTGATTGCAAAGTCAGGGTCTTTTTATTTGTAAGTAAAGCGCTGAATTACAATAAAGTGGATTTTGCCCTTGCCCCCTACCGAACATATGTTCTATAATGATAATACCCCGAGGAATAAGGAGGGACTTATGATGTGGATTAAGGAACTGCGCCGATTGACGGTTCAGGGGGGCTTTTTGGACGGATTAGAGATTAGCTTTCAAGGCGGGCTGAACTGCATAATCGGCCCCAGAGGTACTGGTAAGAGCAGTATTCTGAATTTAATACGTTTTGCCTTGGGAGATTGGTCCGCTCAGCCGCGTGAGTTTATACAGAGAATGAGCGGTTTGTTGGAAGACGGTCAGGTAGAAGTAGAATTTGTCACGGAGTTTGACAACCTGCGGCGGATCCAGCGTCGAATCGGCCGTTATCCACGGCTCTACGATGGTGAGGGGAAACTGCTGCAGGAAGGCAGTGATATTAAATTCAATTTGGAAGCTTATCATCAGGGTGAGCTGGAACGATTATTGGATCAGGGCGGAACGGAATTAATGGCTATGCTGGATCGTACTATAGAGGACTTAGCGCCGTTGGTGCGGGATCTGGAAGCCAACGCTGCTAAACGTGTCCAACTGCAGCGCGACTATGAAACAGCCGCCATTCGATTGGGTGAGCTTAAAGAAAATATGGAAAGGAAGAATCTGCTCTGTAAGGAATTGGCTGGGCTGCAGTTAAACGAGCCTGAAAAGCGGAGACAGGCTCTGGTACAGGAAACCGCTCTGTTTGAGTTCTGGGAAAAGTTACTATCTTCTCGTTTGAAAGCACTGCGCAACATGTTGACCGCCGACTATCATAGCTGTCGCTTAGAGAATACCTTGCTGCTTAATCCTGACCTAATCGAGAATCTGGTCACTCAGGTGAACCAAACCCTGGAGATTCGACAACTACTGTCCGATGAGCTGATTAAGGTCATGGAAACTGGACAGGCATCCATTAAAGAAATCGGCCTAGCTCTGGCCCAACGACATGAGAGCCAGGAAGAACAGATTTCAGCAGCTTTACGCGAGCAAGGCTTTGCCGGCTGTGATGAACTGGTTCAGCATCGCCAGCGGTTGGTGCTGGAATTGGCCGAATTAACAGGCTGTGACGAAGAATATGAAAGGGCCTTTACGCAGGCTCAACAACTTATGGAGCGCAAACAGATCCTGCTGGTTGAAGCCCAGCGTCTGGAGGAATCCATATCTAGCGCCCGCAAAAGTACCATAAGCCGGCTTAATACAGTTTTAGCCGGAAACCCTTTCATTCGCTTTCATCAGCATAGTTACCTTGAGGAGTACCGGCGTTTCCTGCAGAAGATACTGCAGGGTACGGTGAGTAGGAGGATGATCGACAATTTAGTACGGCGTTTTGATCCGCGTGCCTTAATGAGTATCGTTAATCAAGCCGACAGTGAAATACTGAGTCGAAACCTGGAATGTGGAAGTAGTGATGCCCGCCAGATCATTTGGGGCCTGGGTAATCGGCTCGATAGTGGTCGGATGACAGAAATTCCTATACGCGATGAAGCCGCTCTATATTACCGGAGCAAGTCGGGAGTGGAATCGGTAAGCAGTTACCACCTTTCCCGGGGCACCCAGTGTTCTCTTTTGCTGCCTATTGTCTTGTTGGCGCGGCGACCAGTGCTCATGGGGGACCAATTCGAAGACCACCTGGATAATGCCTGTATCTATGATATGGTAATACCGCGGTTGTTGGATATAAAAAGTAATCGTCAGGTTATTCTGGTTACCCATAACCCCAACATAGTAGTGGCCGGACAGGCCGATTGGGTAATTGCCATGACCCTGGCTGATGGCCATGGCCGGCTAAGGCTACAGGGCAAACTGGACGAGGAGTCGGTGCGTCGTGAAGTAATGTCGACCCTGGAAGGTGGTCGGGAGGCATTCTGCTGCCGGGTGGAATATCTGGGGGTAGGCTGATGGCTGACAGGGCAGATTTATTGGACATTATCATGCCCATGGTTGAGGAAGTTGGTTTGGAAGAACTATCCACTAAAACCTGGCATGACCTTGTCAGCGAAGTGCGCAGCGATCCGCTGGGACAGTGGTTTTTAAGTCGAGGTCAGCGGCGGCTGTGGGCCACTCGGCTGGACTCGACTCTGCAGGAACCTGCCCATACCTACCTGATGTCCCGTGCTGATATCCTGCCGACGGCTACTGATCGTAACCAACTTCGCATAGACTTGAACCAAGCGATAGTATATAGCTCCCGGGGAGCAGTATTCTTAACGCCGACCGAGGCCCGACTTTTAGCGTGTCTGGCTCGGCAGCCGGGAGTAACTGTAGCGCGCGGCATCCTGTCTGACATAATAAGTCAGGATCACACCGGCGCAGTATGGACAGATCCCAAACACCACATTCGCAACCTGCGCATTAAACTAAATGATGATCCTTCCCACCCCGCCATTATCCTATCCCGGCGCGGGTTAGGCTATTATCTGGATAAAAGCATGAAGGGGCAAGTGATATGGTGAGGGCTGACCGTTTAGCCAGATAATGTTATAGTATTTAAAGGAATATGAGTGCAGCAGGGGAGGTTCGTGTTTTGAAAGCAATGATCATGGCAGCAGGGGTCGGAACACGTTTGATGCCGCTTACTATCGAAGTTCCTAAACCAATGGTACCCATGGCTAATCGTCCTTTGATGGAGAGCATTGTGCAGCTACTGGCAGAACACGGTTTTACCGAGGTTATTGCCAACTTACACTATCATGCCGACAATATAGCAAACCACTTTGGGGAATCTCCCCGGCCAGGTATGAATATGACCTATTCTCGCGAAGACGAGTTAATGGGAACTGCCGGCGGAGTCAAAAGATGCCAGTGGTTTTTAGATGATACCTTTGTGGTGATGAGTGGTGATGCCCTAACCGATGTTGATCTGACCAGCCTTTTACAGGAACATCGACGCAAAGGGGCTTTGGCGACTATCGCTGTCAAAGCTGTGGATGAAGTTGAAGAATTCGGCGTGGTGGTCAGTGACGCTGATAACCGCATTACTAGCTTTCAGGAAAAGCCGCCTCAGGAAGAAGCGCTGAGCAATCAGGCCAATACCGGTATATACATATTTGAGCCGGAGATATTTGATTATATACCCGCCCAACAGTTCTATGATTTTGGCAAACAGGTTTTCCCCCGCCTGGTTCAGATCAAAGCCCCATTTTATGTAGCAGTTACGGATGATTACTGGTGTGATGTTGGCAATCTCGACACATATCGCCAAGCCCATGCCGATATCCTGCAGGGAAAGGTTAGCTATGCAGCCGCTGGTACAACCAAGCGAACCGATAAAGCCAGTATTTTGATTGGTGAAGGTGCATTGATAGAAGAGGATGTTCAGCTATATGGGAATGTGGTGATTGGAGCGGGCTGTCATATTGGCCGCGGGGTGTTGTTGAACGAATGTATCCTGTGGGATCAGGTGCAAGTGGGTGTAGAAACCCAGCTGCAGGGATGTATTCTAGGAACTGGTTGTCAGGTAGGCAGACAGTCCCAGCTGGGAGAGGGAACCGTAATAGGTTCTGGATGTCAGATCAAAGCCAAGAGTATCCTGGGCAATGGCCATAAGGCCTCTCAGGATGAATCAGGCCAGTTGCGGATAGAGTAGAGTTCAGATGACAGAATACCAAACAACTCAAATGTCCCTGCCCAAAATCCGATAACCCCGAAAACAAGCCCGTATCATTTAATAAGTGGTACGGGTTTAGCTATTTGAGGATTTTGCATAATTCAATAAAT
>CAZTZX010000003.1:29175-30272 GCA_964618175.1 uncultured Syntrophomonas sp.
TTTTATTCGGTAGTCAAAATATAGAAGGATTTGTGGGTATTTTGTAGAAATGGTATTTTATTATGATATGAACTCGAAGGGCTTGGTATTGGAACTGGAGGGGTGGAATTGGAAAGCCAAAACTTAATGGTGGAAAACATGGTAAAAACCCACCGACGTGTGTTTATTGCCTCAATAATAATTGTAGTAGTGGCTAATCTGGCTACTCTGGGTATTTATTTTTCGGGAACAGGATCCAGTGAGCTAACTATGACCAGTATATTGTATGAGATAGGTGCAGTAGTTATAATCATATCGCTTACCTACCTGGTGGTGTCCCGTAATCCAACCGCGGCTTGGAGCAAATATCTGACCATATTAATGACGGGACTCAACACTTTTGCATTTGTATTGACCATGACTGGTTCTACGGAGATATTTGCGGTCTTTTATCTGGTGTTGGCCTTAGGAGTTTTATACTTCGATATGGGAGTATGTATTTTCTCCACTGTGCTGGTAGTAATTTTGATGACAACTGCGTTCCTGATCAATCCAAACATAATCCCGGAAGGCAGCGTAGGGGCAACCATTGGGGTAAGGTACTTTTTATTCATATTTGTTGGTATTGCTTCGGGCTTTACTACCAATGTTGCTCGCAAACTATTACAGGTATCCATCGAAAAACAGCAGGAGGCTCATGAACTTACCAATAGTTTGCAGGCTATAGCTCAACAGATAAGCACGGAGGCAGGAATATTAAATGATAATGCCTTGACTGTACGCAACCTGGCCAATGAAACGGGTGAAGCGGCTGCTCAGGTCAGTGCCAGTGTTGAAGAAATGGCCAACGCTGCTACTGAAGAAGCGCTCCACGCCGGCAAAACCAGCGAAGTGACCAAAGAGATGGCTCTGGCTATAGAAAGCTGCGGGCAAAGCATACAATCAGTAGGTCAGCAGTCCAACCAATTCAACCAGATCGTAAACAATGGCATGAAGACTATGGAAAAACAGGTTTCTTTTATGCAGGAGAGCAACAAGGCACAACAAATGGTCAGTGAAGCAGTACATGAACTAAATCATAAATCGGGGCAAATTGTTACCATTGTAGAACTGATAAC
>CAZTZX010000003.1:30372-37630 GCA_964618175.1 uncultured Syntrophomonas sp.
AAGCTAAAAGACCTGGCCCAGCAGTTCAACTAACATCAGAAATTAGGTCGGGGAACCGTGCTTCAAACACGGTTCCCCGTTTTGTTTTATTGAGCCTGCAATAAGTCCGCGAAGCTTTCCTCCAGGGCGTTGAAGTCTTCATCGGTGACCATGTTCAGAACTTCTTTGTTTACCGGAGTCATGCTGAAAATCCGAAAACTGTCAGCTTCTTTTATTAATATGGCCATTTCCAGGCTTACCTCAGTGCCATTTTCTTGAATAGAGTACACAACTAGAGCGCTGTTTTCCCCCTGGCGGGTGTGTTCGGAAAGAACCTCTACCCCTAAATTATCGGCCAGGGGATTATCCTTTTCCTGTTCAGCGATCACCTCGCTAACATCAGCAATGATCTCAGCGCGTTTATTTAAAAGTTCAGTGGGGGCTAGTGCAGTATATTGCGGCAGCAACTGCACTGACCAGAACACACTTAAGTTTTCCGCTACCGTTTCAAAATCACGCTCGAAATAAGCAGTGTAGAAATCCTCCACCACTTGTTCTGGGTCAGAAACATCTACAAATGCAGCATAATAGTACATAGCTGCCAGAATGACTATAATAAGTACATAGATGAATTTTGGTACTCCTGCTGGAGTTTTGTGTTCCAAGACAATACCTCCTAAGCTCTATTTAGGCATGTTATCTATCGATTATAGCAAAAAAAGGAAGTTGATACAATGTTGAGTCAAGGGGGGGTTCCTCAATGAAGATATATGTGGTAGGCGGTGGGCCGGCAGGCATGATGGCCGCTTGCTCGGCTGCTTATCATGGTGCCTCCGTCGTTCTGTTGGAAAAAAAGGATCGGCTGGGCAGGAAATTGAGTATCACTGGTAAGGGCCGCTGCAACCTTACCTCATCAGTAGACCTGGATCAGTTTGTGCAAGGCTATGCTGGGAATGGCAGGTTTTTGTACAGTGCCTTGCATGCTTTTTCCAACCAGGATTTAATGGATTATTTTGGCTCGCGGGGACTGCAATTGAAAGTGGAAAGGGGCCAGCGGGTATTTCCGGTATCTGACCAGGCCCATGATGTAGTACAGATCTTGGAGCAGGAATTACAGCGACTTAAGATAGAGGTGGTCACGGAAGCCCGGGTAGACTCATTGAAGCTGCGCGACTCCGGATTCACCATAAAGTGCGGTTCCACACAGTATCAGGCCTCCCGAGTAATAGTGGCCACCGGGGGTCTGTCCTATCCCGGAACCGGTTCGACCGGTGATGGCTATAAATGGGCGAGCGGCCTGGGACATCGCATTATCGACCCGCGTCCCGGGCTGGTGCCGCTGGTTGCCCAGGAAGATTGGATCCCCTCGCTGAAAGGACTCAGTCTGAAAAACGTGCAGGCTACTGCCTACCGTGCTGATGGCAAACGGAGCAACAGTGATTTTGGGGAAATGCTCTTTACCCATTTTGGACTGTCCGGGCCCATAATCTTGAGTATGAGCAGAGATATCGGCGATCAGCTACAAAGAACCGGACAGCCGGTAAAAGTGACTATAGACTTGAAGCCGGCCTTAACTTTTGAACAGCTGCAAGCCCGGCTGCTAAGGGACCTAGATCGTTTTGCCCGTCGCCACTTTATTAATTCCCTGGATGAGCTTTTGCCCCGCAAACTTATCCCGGTAATGGTTAGTTTAAGCGGCATTGATCCTCATCAGGAAAGCGGTCAGATCAAAAAGGAACAGCGGCACCATTTAGCCGAACTGCTTAAATCTCTGCCAGTAACCATAACGGCTACCCGTCCCGTGACTGAGGCTATTGTCACTGCCGGCGGGGTCGATACCAAAGAAGTTGATCCGCGCACTATGCAATCCCGTTTGCATAAAAACCTGTTTTTTGCCGGCGAGATTCTGGATGTGGATGGATACACCGGCGGTTTCAATTTGCAGGCGGCTTTTTCCACCGGATACTTAGCTGGTTGGCACGGTGCCAACATGGAGTGAAGACCGAATTATCCGACTTTTATCGAGCTAGTTGCGTTGACCGAATTCGGGAACCATGCTAATATTTGATAGAATATACATTATATAAGTGTTTGGAGGAACGGGGATAATGGCCAAGATGTCTGCAAAGTACAAGGGGTCGAATGATTATATTGCTTCTGATGAATTGATGAACAGTGTTAATATAGCCATCGCCTTGCAAAAGCCTCTGTTGATCAAAGGAGAGCCAGGAACTGGCAAAACCATGCTGGCCCGGAGCATCGCTGATTCTTTAGGGATGGATCTGATTATTTGGAACATCAAATCTACCACCAAAGCTCAAGAAGGCCTGTATGTGTATGATACAGTGCAAAGGCTATATGACAGCCAGTTTAAGGATCATGATGTGGCTGATATCAAACAGTATATCAAGCTGGGTAAGCTGGGAGAGGCCTTTATGGCTGAAAAACAGGTGGTATTGCTAATCGACGAGGTCGATAAGGCTGATTTGGAGTTTCCCAACGATTTACTCTGGGAATTGGATCAAATGAGCTTCTATATTCCTGAGACGCGGGAAACAATTACTGCCCAGCGTCGTCCCATCGTAATTGTTACCAGTAATGCTGAAAAGGAACTGCCCGATGCTTTCCTGCGCCGCTGCATTTTCCACTACATTGCCTTTCCTAATCAGGAAGGGATGGAACGCATTGTACGTGTGCATCATCCTAATCTGGAAAAACGTATTCTGGAGCAAGCCATGGAAACCTTTTATAACCTGCGTAATGTTCCTAATATCCAGAAGAAGCCCAGCACCAGCGAACTGATCGACTGGTTGCAGGCCCTGGTGGTGGGAGGCATTAGTCCCAACCGTATTAAACAGGAATTGCCGTTTTTAGGAGTGCTGCTCAAGAAGAATGAGGACTTGGATACCTTGCTGAACCAGTTGCAAGGCAAGACACAAGCTAATCGACCCCAGACCTCATATAGCTCCTTAAACCGTTATCGTTATTAAGGGCATAGGAAGGATATACATGTTTACCAACTTTTTTTATACCCTAAAAAACTTCGGAGTACCAGTGTCCATGAACGAGTGGCAAACAGTTTTGGAAGCCCTGGAAGCAGGTATGGCAGGTTCCAGCCTGACTGGTTTCTATTATCTGAGCCGGGCTCTTGTGGTAAAAACCGAGGCTCACTATGACCGCTTCGACATGGCTTTTGCCGCCTTCTTCGGAGACATTGAAACTCCAGAAGGACTGCCTGATAAAATATGGGAGTGGTTGGATAAGGAACTCCCTCAACTGGAGATCACCGATGAGATGCGCCGTCAACACCAGCAGCTGGATTTGGATGAATTGAAACGCATGCTGGAAGAAAGGCTGTCCGAACAGGATGAGGAACATCATGGCGGCAACCGCTGGGTCGGCACCGGAGGTACTTCGCCTTTTGGGCATTCGGGATATCATCCGGGTGGTATACGCATTGGTGGCGAGTCCCAAAATCTATCGGCGGTCAAGGTAGCGGGTATGCGCCGCTTCCAGGAATTCCGGACTGATGAGACTCTGGGAGTACGTCAGTTTCAGGTGGCCTTGCGTAAACTGCGCCAGTTTACCAGCCGATTGGAAGGCGAGCCGACCGAACTGGATCTGGATGCTACCGTTGATAAAACCTGCAATAATGCCGGGCGATTGGAACTGGTGTGGGACCGTCCCCGACAGAACTCCATTAAAGTTCTGCTGTTAATGGATGCTGGGGGATCGATGGCAACCTATAGCCGCTTATGCAATCAGCTGTTTACGGCGGTTAATAAATCCAATCACTTTAAGGACTTAAAGACTTTTTATTTTCACAACTGTCTTTATGATTGGATGTTCCATGATCCGCACTGTAGCTTGAACGATTTTACTGAAACTGAGTACATCCTTAGAACTTACAGCCCGGAATATCGGGTAATTATAGTGGGAGATGCCAGTATGGCGCCTTCCGAACTCACTCGGGTGGGCGGGGTCATCGAATGGGGCCTATATAATGAGCGGCCTGGCCTGGAGTGGTTAAGACAGCTGCGCAGCCATTTTGAATATTCGGTCTGGCTAAATCCCATTCCCAGAGACTACTGGGATTGGACCGATGGAGCCTGGACTATTCGCACCATTTCCCAGATATTCCCCATGCATGAACTGACAGTAGATGGTCTGGAAAGGGCTATCCTGGCCCTGCGCAGTCGCAAGGCTGCCCAGGTAGTATAAGCGGGAACAATAAAGTAAAACCACAACCAAGAGGGGCATGCCCCTCTTTTTTGCCAACTAATCTAAATAGTGGAAAATTTCTGATAAAAAAATTATCTCCAAAAGAAGGATTATTTAAAATAAGCGAAGAATATTCCCATAACATAATATTCAATGCTAAAATGATTTATAGACAAAAATATTTGGGAGGGGACTAATTATGGATTTCAATTTGAGCAAAGAGCAGCTCATGATCCAGCAGATGGCGCGTGAATTTGCAGAGAAGTATATCGAACCGGTGGCCGAACAGATCGAGCGGGAGAATGCAATTCCCGAAGATATCATTAAAGGGCTGGCGGAATTAGATCTTTTTGGTATTCCTTATCCTGAGGAATACGGCGGAGCCGATGGAGGATACGATGGCTATGTGCTGGCTATGGAACAGCTGGCCCGGGCTTCCGGCGGAGTAGCCATGACATTATCAGCTCACAGTTTGGCTCTGAGTGCCATGTCGGTTTTCGGCACCGAGGATCAAAAGCAAGAATTTATGACCCCGTGCTGCAAAGGCGAAAAGATTGCTTCCTTTGCCTTTACAGAACCGGCTACCGGGTCGGATCCTAAGCAATTGACCACTACTGCCGTCAGGGATGGAGACCATTATATAATAAACGGAACCAAACGCTTCATTTCCAATGCCAACTGGCCGGGCGTAATCGTAGTCTTTGCGGTGGATGACCAGACTAATAAGCCCTCCGGCTTTTTAGTGGAAAAGTGGTGTGACGGGTATTCTATTTCTGAGCCATGGGATAAAATAGGTATGCATGGCGGCCAACTGCTGGATGTTTACTTCAAGGATGTTAAAGTGCCAGTAGCAAATATGCTGGGCGGACCAAGTATGGGTTACCCTATCCTGCAGCTGGGCATTTCTTTTGGTAAGATAGGGGTAAGCTCTACCGCGCTAGGTGGCATACTAGCCGCTTATGATGAAGGAGTGCGTTACGCTAAGGAAAAAATGCATCGTGATGCCCCTATTGCCAAGTTCCAATCAGTTCAGCTGAAGGTAGCTGATCTGGCTATTAAATATGAAGCAGCCCGCTGGCTGACCTATCGCTTGGGCATGATGGCCAATAATCTTAAAGATCCGCGCCAATTTGCCAGAGAAGCAGCCTTAACCAAGACTTTTGTATGTGATACTATGTGTGATGTGGCCAGAATTTCCATGGATATACATGGATCCTACGGCCTGATGAATGATTATAAGATTGCCCGCATTTATAAAGATGCCATAATTGGCCCGCAAATTGAAGGTGTGGCCGATATGCAGAGGATGATAGTAGCCGGGTTAACTCTGGCGGATTAACCCTCCCGGATTGTCGACAAAGTCAATAAGATGACCAGGCCGATGACAGGATTGTCATTGGCCTGGGGGAACCGCTTGGTTCCCTTTTTTCTAAAAGCGAGGTGCTGTAACGGGTGGAAAAATTCGATGTGATTGTAGTTGGAGGTGGCTTGGCTGGCCTGGCCGCTGGCTATACTCTGGCTCAGGAAGGCTTGGAAGTTCTGGTTTTAGAGCGGGGTGACTACGCCGGGGCTAAAAACGTAACCGGTGGTCGTCTGTATCTGAATCCGGTGCGGGATTTGTTTCCTGATCTGTGGAAGAAAGCTCCTCTGGAAAGGTTTATTGCCCATGAGGAAGTAGCCATGATGGCCGGTAAACGGTCTGTCACCATACGCTACAGCGGTGAAGAACTTCGACAAGAGCCCTATCAAAGCTACAGCGTTCTCAGGGCCAAGTTTGACCGCTGGCTGGCCAAACAGGCCGAGCGTAAAGGAGCTATGCTGGTTGCCAAAAGCAAGGTTGATGAGGTAATCATAGAAAACGGACAGGTAGTAGGAGTCCGGGCGGGAGGCGATGAACTCCACGCCGATGTAGTGATCGCCTGTGATGGAGCGTTGTCCCTGGTAGCCGAACAGGCGGGACTGCGTCAACCGGGCAATCCCCATGACTTTGCGGTGGGGTTTAAGGAAATTATTGAACTTGACCCGGCGGTCATTGAGGATCGCTTTGGTCTGGAAGGTAACGAAGGCGCCGCCCGACTGTATATGGGAGAAGTGACCCGAGGTAAATTTGGCGGCGGTTTCCTGTATACGAATAAGGAAAGCCTCAGTTTGGGAATTGTAGTAGGAATAAAAGATTTGATGGAGGGTAGCCCACAGGTACAGGCTCCCCAACTTCTGGACGATCTTAAGCAACGGCCGGAAGTGGCCAGTCTAATCCGTGGCGGGCAGACGGTGGAGTACAGTGCTCATGTTGTCCCGGAAGGCGGCTTGAAGGCTTTGACCAAACTGTATGGTAACGGTATCTTGGTGGCCGGTGATGCGGCCGGATTTTCTATGAACATCGGTGTGACCGTTCGCGGCATGGAATATGCCCTGGCTTCCGGTTATTATGCGGCCCAGGCGGTATTAAAAGCGCGTGAAGCAGGGCAGTATACGGCCCATCAATTATCTGTATATGAGTTATTATTAAACAACAGCTTTGTGATGAAAGATTTCTCGAACTTCAAGGATGCGCCGACTGCTCTGGATAATCCGCGTTTTTTTACGGTATATCCGGAAATGGCTACTACTATTATGAGTGAATTATACGCGGTCGATAATGGGCCCAAAGAGCGGATCTATCCGACTATTAAAAAGCACCTGACTATACGTGAGATGTGGGACATGCTGGGTGATTTTAGGAAGGTGAGAAAACTATGAGTGAGATCCTGGGGCTAAAGGCGAAACTGGGGTTAGATGTTTTCAAGCATGACAGTGAGCCCCATATTAGTATTAAACCGGGTATGGAAAAAGACCCACGACTGAAGAAAGCGGTTTTGGTTTGTCCGGCTGGTTTATACAGCCTGAACGATGCCGGTGAAGTGGAATTCACCATTGACGGCTGTTTGGAATGTGGAACCTGCCGCCTAGCTTGCGGTACCGAGGTTCTGGAGTGGAATTACCCCACCGGGGGAGCCGGAGTCCAGTTCCGCTTTGGCTAAATATTTATGGGTCAGCAGAAATGCGCAAGTTAGGGGAC
>CAZTZX010000003.1:37730-58131 GCA_964618175.1 uncultured Syntrophomonas sp.
CGCAAGTTAGGGGACGGTCCTTCGACTTGCGCTTTGACCGCAATCTATATTATGAAAGAGAAGAGCTTTCATAAAAGCGCAAGTCGAAGGACCGTCCCCTAACTTGCGGATAACGATTTTTATTTAAGGAGGTTGGATGGATGAATATTGTGGTGGCGTTGAAACAGGTTCCTGACCTGCAGCAGATCAGAATTCGCAATCGCCAGCCAGTATTGGATGATGTACCCTTGACCCTGGGCAATATTGATAAAAATGCTTTGGAAGCAGCAGTTGCCCTCAAAGAGGCTCAGGGTGGAAATGTGATCGCTCTTTCCGCTGGTGACGAAAATGTTGAAGACACTATTAAAGAGGCCTTGGCAGCCGGTGCTGATGAAGCATTCCTGGTAATCGATGACCAGCTGCAGGGAGCTGAAAGCAGTCGGGCAGCTACGGTTCTGGCTGAAGCTGTTAAAAAAATAGACGAGGTGGGCTTGCTCCTGTTTGGTGAGGGCAGTGCCGACAATTACTCCGGACAAGTGGGATCGCGTGTAGCAGAATTACTCGGCTGGCCGCAAGTAGCTTATGCCGTTAATATTGAGGTCAATGGTTCCACCGCGACCGTCACTCGTTCTCTGGAAGACTGTGATGAGGTCGTTGAGGTGAGCTTGCCAGCGGTGGTAACAGTATTATCGGATATCAATGAAGCCAGGATACCATCGGTTACCCAGATTCTTAAAGCCGGTAAGAAACCCAAGGAAGTTCTGGAACTTGATGATTTGGATATTGAACTACCTGATAGTAGTCCGGTGGAGACCATCAGCAACCTGGCCCCCGATTCACAGCGCAAGAAAGTGGTAGTGAAAACCGTTGATGAGCTGCTTCAAGCTCTGGCCGCCGAAGGCGTAATTAGGAGGTGATAGGAATGGCGACCGTTATGATATACAGTGATAAAGCAAGTATAGCCCTGGAGCTCTTTACAGCTGCCCGGGAAGTTGGTGCGGCTGCTGTTAAAGCTGTCACCATCAATGACGGTGCGGCTGCTCAGGATTTGGTCGGTGCAGGCGCAGAAGTGTTTGCTATTGATAATGATGCTATTAGTTTAGCTGATACGGCTGCAGTTGCCTCGGCTCTGGCTCAGGCTATCGAGCAGTTGGGCATCCAAGTAGTTTTTCTATCATCCAACCGGCGGGGTAAAGAAGTGGCCGGTCGTTTAGCCCAGATCATGCAAGCCGGATGTCTGACCGATGTGACCGCTCTGCAGAGCAATGGTGATCAGATCGAATGTCAGCGTAATGCCTTAGGTGGAGCTACCGTGGCTACGCAGATCATTACCGAATCTAAGAAAGTTATTGCCATTCGTCCCCGTACCTTTGAGGCAGCCGCCGCCGGGGCAGCCGGTAGTCTGAACAGCTTGTCGGTAGAAGCCAAGCCTTCAGCCGTGAAACTGGTTGAGGTGCGCAGCAAAGCCGGTGATAGTGTGGATATCGAAGCCGCTGAGATCCTGGTAGTAGTAGGACAGGGCATGGAAAGCCAGGATGATCTGCCCTTGGCCCAGGAACTGGCTAAGAAGCTGGGTGGCGAGGTGGCCTGTTCCAAACCGGTGGCTACTGATAAGAAATGGCTGTCGGAAGAACGGATCGTAGGGTTATCCGGCAAGAAATGCAAACCTCAGTTAGCCCTGTTGTTTGGTATTTCCGGGCAGGTGCAGTTTACGGTAGGTATCCGCGATGCCCGGGCGATAGCTTCCATAAATACCGACGAAAACGCCAGCATCAACCAGATGTCAGATTACATTCTGACTGCTGATTTGAAACAAGTCTTGGCTGACTTAAACAAAGCTCTATAAAAGAGACATTTATAAGACGCAGCAACCTTAATTGTACCGTTAGGCACATCAGTAGTCCCCGCAGGGGGATAGACGCAGATTCCTTAAGATTACGCAGATTTAAATAACAATGATCAGCGTAATCTGCGTGATCTGCGTCTACTAATTTAACCGTCCCCTGCATCTGTGCCTAAAAACTACTTAACATATCATTGGTCTTCTCAAAGGAGTTGTGGATAGCATCGATCAGTTTACCGGGCTGAAGGGCATCACCGAGCAAATGGACGTTGGGGAAATGTTTTTCTAGGTCTTGATAAAGGCTATTACAGGAGGTCACTCCGGTGGCAAAAACCACCGTATCAGCGGGTATATTAGCCGATTGGCCTGCTTGTTCCACCTCTATCCCCCGGGTATTGATAGCTACCACTCTGGTTTCCTCATGAACTTCTACCCCCAGAGTCCGCAGATGTTTCAAAGCCGTCCAGCGCATACCCCGTACCATATCCCGAGCCAAACCTTTACCCATCTCTAGCAGAGTTACCCGGTAGCTACCGTGGGTCAAGAGCTCCTGCAATACCTCAGTTCCTTCGGCCTGGTGCAGCATCATAAAGCGCAGGGATTCAGCACTCAGAGTGCCCTGCTCCGCTAAATATAGAGCGGTCTCACAGCCAGTGGCACCGCCGCCTACCACCACTATATTTTCGCCTTTTACCGGTTCACCAGCCAATACCTGCCAGGCTTGCATCACGTGAGTCCCTGCCTCGGTCGGAATGGGTGGCATTAACGGCTGGGCACCGGTGGCTACCAAAATGATGTCGGGATTTTCGGCAGCAATCGCTGCTACATCAGCCTCCACCTCAGTTTTTAGCTGCACTCCCAAAGCAGGCAGCACTTCCTGATAGTAATCGATTAAGGAATAGAATTCCTCCTTGCCAGGGGGAATAGATGCTAAATGCCACTGTCCACCCAGATAGTTCTCCTTTTCCAGGATCACTACCTCATGCCCCTGCAGGGCTGCCACTCGTGCCGCTTCTAAGCCTGCTGGACCAGCCCCTATGATAACTACCCGGTACTGCTGGCGGGGTTTTTTGATCTGGCGGGTCTCTTCCATGCCTGCCTGGGCATTGATGGCACACGTTACTCCGGGCAGGTCGGCTTTTTCCAAAAAAGCTCCGTCTAAACAGGTCATACAGGCAATACATTTGCGAATTTTACCAGCTTGCCCGCTACGGGCTTTGACGGCCCACTGATCATCAGCCAGAAAACCACGGGCTACAGAAATAAGATCGGCCTGACCCCGCTGCAAAATGGATTCGGCCAGAGCCGGGTCATTGATGCGGTTGCCAATTGCTATCGGAATACCGACCTGTTCCCGGATCTTTTGGGCTAGATATACATAATTGCCTCGGGGTACTTCCGCCTGTATCTGCGGCACCCGCGATTGATGCCATCCGCCAGTTATATTGATGAAGTCGACCGAAGCGTTCTGCAGTTCACGTGCGAAAACACGGGCTTCTCTCCAGGTATTGGAACCCGGTACGAAATCACTGCCGCTGAGGCGAACACTCAAAACCATATCTGTGCCCACCTGTCGGCGAATCGCTGCCGCCACTTCCAGACCGAAACGCATACGATTCTCCAGAGATCCCCCATACTGGTCAGTACGCCGGTTGGTCAGCGGGGACAGGAATTGATTTATCAGGTAGCCTGCACTACTGATGAATTCAACAACATCATAGCCGGCTTGTTGAGCGCGGGCTGCTGCTTGAGCATAGCGTTCAACCAACTGTTCTATCTCTTCTAAGGCCAGCTCCCGAGGCGTATATCTGGTCAATCCGGACGGAACTGCCGAAGGAGCGACGACTTCATAACCATTCTTAAAACCCAGTGAATAAGCGCCGGCATGGAACAGCTGCAGTCCGATGCGGGTACCATGCTGCTTGACCCGCTTGGTCAACTCCTGGTGCCCTTGGATGTAACTGTCATCATGTATGGAAACAAATCCTCCATAAACTCCCTGGGAGTGTATGGCTGTACCGCCGATCATTATCAATCCTGCTCCACCACGGGCCCGCTGTTCATAGAAATTGATCAGACGTGAGTTGACCTGCCCATCAGGACAATAGGCCAGATCGAGGGCGGACATTATGATGCGGTTGGGCAAAGTAAGACTCCTTATCCGCAGTGGTTCAAACAGCATAGTTCTACCTCCTAATATCAGTCATCGCGAAAAGACTATTCTAAGAATATTACGACCACGAAATATCTGTCAACTCGGTGTCCAGAAAATTGCCTCATTTTCCGAGAATATAGAGGCTGATGGCGATGCCAGGATTGGCATTCAAATTCCGGCTAGTTGTGCATATAAATATATTACCTCAGCAGAAAAATAATTATCCGATTGGATCATCTACCGAAGGAGGTTGGGAAATGTGCCCCATGAATTCAACTCCCTGATACAACAGGATCGTCAGGATCGCCGTCAGGAGCATTTCAAATGTACCTTGCTGGATTACCTGGCCATTGTAAAAAATGATCCGGATGTTACCATACTGGCTCATGAACGTATGCAGCGCTTGATCACCACGCCGGGTGTCAAAACCATAAAAACGGAAGAGCATCCCAGTCTGCGGAGACTATATGGGAATTCGACCCTAAAAGTCTATCGTTTCTTCGAAGAAGAATTCTATGGCATTGACCTAATCATTATGGAGATAGCCCGCTATTTTTATGCGGCCGCTATGCGTGGGGAAGAAGCACGTCAAGTGCTGTATCTGGTAGGACCAGTGGGTTCAGGAAAATCATCTTTGATGGAGAGTCTCAAGCGGGCTCTGGAAAGCAGTCCTCCTATCTACGTTATTCAAGGCTGCCCCATGCGCGAAGAACCACTACACCTGATTCCCAAACATCTTCGGCCGCAATTTGAAGAATTGTTGGGGGTAAAAATAGAAGGTGATTTGTGTCCGATTTGCCGCTATCGTCTGGTGCATGAATATAACGGAGAATATGAGCGCTTTCCGGTGACGGTCGCTGACTTTTCCATCCGCTCGCGCAAAGGGGTAGCGGTGGTACCACCAGTAGATCCCAACAATCAAGATGCTTCGGTATTGGTGGGCTCAGTGGATATCTCCAAAATGGATCTTTACCCGGAAGATGATCCCCGGGTACTGGCTCTGAATGGGGCCTTTAATACCGGTAATCGCGGGATAGTAGAATTTATCGAGGTATTTAAAAATGATGTTGAGTATCTCCACACCATTCTCACCGCTACCCAGGAAAAATCTATACCCTCCCCGGGCAAAGGTTCCATGATCTATTTTGATGGCATTATTCTGGCGCACTCCAATGAGGCGGAATGGAACAAGTTCAAGGCCGATCATACCAATGAGGCTATTCTGGATAGGATCGTCAAGATCGAGGTTCCTTACTGTCTGGAGCTGAGCCAGGAAGTCCGCATTTACGAAAAGATCTTGCGCAAGAGTAATTTTACCGCCCATATAGCCCCCCACACTATTGAAATTGCCTCCATGTTCGCGGTGGTCAGTCGTCTGACCCCCTCCAACAAAGCGGATATAATCACCAAAATGCGCATCTATAATGGTGAAGAAGTCCTGCGTCAGGATGTGTCGCAGAAATTAGATATTCAGGAATTGAAGGAAGAAGCCGGTCGGGAAGGGTTTACAGGAATTTCCACCCGTTTCATTATGAAAGCTATTGACAACGCTCTGGCTGAATCAGACCATAACTGTATCAATCCCATCATGGTCATGGAAGCCCTTATCCAAGCCGTTAAATCGACTGATATGAGTGATGACGAACGTGGTAAACTGCTGGGCTATCTGCAGGACGGCATCAAAAAGGAATACCATCGTATTCTGGAAAAGGAAGTGACGCAAGCTTTTATTCATGGCTATCGTGAACAAGCCGAGACCCTGTTCAACAATTATCTGGATCACGCCGAAGCCTTTGCTAATAAGGTGAAATTGACCGATCCTAACACCGGTGAAGAATTGGAAGCCGATGAAAAGTTTCTGGATTCCATTGAATCTCAGATCGGTTTGACCGGCTCAGCGGCCCGCGGTTTTCGCAGTGATGTGACCGCTTATATGTTCTCGCTTTTGCGCAGCAACCAGACTATTGACTATACCAGCTATGAGCCCCTCAAGGAGGCTATCGAGAAGAAACTAACTGCCTCAGTACGAGAGTTATCCAGGGTGGTGACTCAGGCCCGGGTGCGCGATGAAGACCAAAATAAAAAATACCATGCCATGGTTGAAGAAATGAAGCGCAATGGCTATTGTGATGACTGCTGTAATGTAGTCTTAAAATACGCGGCCAACAATCTGTGGAAAGACTAACAGTCGCAGGAATAGGGAGGAGCGAAGATGGCCATCTTCCGTGATTATGACCGCACCAGAAGGGATCGCAGTGCCGAGGATCGCCGCCGCCACCGGGAACTTATCCAGGACAATATAAAACGTAATCTGGGCAGCATCGTGGCCGAGGAAAGCATAATTGGCCAGAGCAAAGACAAGATTTTCAAGATTCCGGTGCGGGGATTGAAGGAATATCAGTTTGTTTATGGAGAAAACCGTCCCGGAGTAGCTACGGGACAGGGCAACGAAAAGCGCGGCCAGCATATGGGCCAGCAGAGGGGCTCAGGTGCCGAGGAGGGCCCTGGCAATATCGAAGGAGAAGATGTCTATGATACCGAGATAACCCTGGAAGAGTTGACTGAATATCTGTTTGAGAATATTGATCTGCCTTTTTTGGAACGGCGCAAATTTACTTTGGCCGAAAGTGAGCAGAGCCATCGGCGCTGGGGCATACAGCGCAAAGGCATACCCCCTCGACTATCGAAAAAGCGTTCCGCGATGGAGAAAGTCAAGCGCAGGCAATCCGCCCAGAGGATCAGCCGGGAATTGGAACAAGATGAGGATGTGGAGCGTTTCCCTTTCCGCGAAGAAGACCTGCGTTATCGGCGCGTCAAGGAAGACTTGCGCTGGCAATCCAATGCCGTGGTCATATGTATTATGGATAACTCCGGATCCATGTACCAGAATAAGAAGTTTTTAGCCCGTACTTTCTTTTTTCTGCTCTACCAGTTCATACACTACCGCTACCTGCAGGTGGAATTGGTATTCATAAATCATACTACTACTGCCAAAGAGGTAAACGAAGACGATTTCTTTCACCGGGGGGAATCCGGCGGCACTATGATCAGCAGTGGTTATGAAAAAGCTCTGGAAATAATCGACCAGCGCTACAGTCCGCAAATATGGAATGTATATGCCGTCCACTGCAGTGATGGGGATAATTGGCCGGAGGATGTTGAACAAGCTCTGCAAAAAGCTCAGGAACTGTGTGAGGTGTGTAATTTATTTGGTTACTGTGAGATCACTTCCTCCTGGACACCTATCCAGACCATGAGTGAAGCCTTCCGGGAGTCTTTGTCAGCCACCAATTCAGTAATTGTCACCATTAATAATAAAGATGATGTATGGCCTGCTTTTCAACGTTTAATGATGATTGCGGAAAAGGAGTGATATAGTTGGGTAGCGAATATCGACTGCAGGAATTGCAGGATCACAGCCGTCGCCTGGAAGAACTGGCCGCAGAAAATGGCTTGGACTGTTATCCGCAGGAGTTTGAGCTGGTCAGCTATGAAGATATGCTGGCCCATGAAGCTTATCTGGGTATGCCTTCCCGCTATCCACACTGGAGTTTCGGCAAAGCTTATGAGCGTCGTAAGACTTTTTATCGCTACAATTTGACCGGTCTCCCCTATGAGATGGTGATCAACTCCAATCCCTGTCTAGCCTACCTAATGAAGGATAACACCCTCCTGTTGCAGATCCTTACCATGGCGCATGTCTATGGACATAATGATTTTTTCAAGAATAATCGTCTGTTTCGCGAGGGCACCAGGGCTGAATACACTCTGGAAATGTTTAAAGGACATGCCGATCGGGTCAGACGCTACGTCAGCGACCCCAGCATTGGTTATGAGAGGGTGGAGCGCATTTTTAACGCTGCCCACGGTTTACGTTTTCAGACCTATCGTGTGGTCGGAGAAAAGCATCTGGATCACCGTCAGCAGGAAGAACGTTTGCTGGCAAGCTCACAAACACCACGCTCCCAACACCCTTTATTAGAAAATCCTGAAAGGATCAAGCCGCCCGATCTTAGCAAGATCCCTTTGCAGCCCCAGGAAGATTTATTGCTGTTTTTATTAGAACACGCCTCCTTGAGTGACTGGGAGAAGGATCTGCTGGCTATGGTCAGAGAAGAAAGTCTGTATTTCTTACCCCAGGTGGAAACCAAAATAATGAATGAAGGGTGGGCCAGCTTTTGGCATTATCGCTTGCTGTCTCAGCTGGGTTTGGAGCCTGGCCACCACCTGGAATTCCTAAAACGGCATAATGAGGTTATTTGCCCGGCAGAAGGGAGCTTAAACCCTTACCATTTAGGCTATAAGATCTTTGAGAAATTAGCCCAAGACAAAGGGCTTCCCTTTATCTTTGCTGTCCGAGCTGAATCCCGGGACGCCTCTTTCCTGGCTCGTTTTCTAGATGAGGAGCTGTGCCGAGAACTGAATTTGTTCGCCTACCGTAAACGGGGCCGCGAATTTACTGTCACCGAGGTGGCTGATAAGTCCGGCTGGAAGGCTATTCGTGAGAATCTGGTGGCTATGACCGGCCTTAACAATATTCCCAGCATCAGAGCACTGGAGGTAGGCAGACGCAATCAGATACTGTATCTGGAACACGAATACGATGGCCGGGAACTGCAGCTGGAATATGCACATCAGACCTTGAAATACATAGCTCAACTGTGGGGAGGGACCGTGCGCCTGAAAACCCAAGTCCGCAACACCCCCCAACTGCTGGAATCAGACGGCACCTAAGGATACAAGAAGGCGGCGCAAGTTAGCAGACGATACGAGAAAGAGTGTGTAGGGGGCGACGACTCTGTCGCCCCGCTGTGGAAAACGGGCAGACAGGGTCGTCTGCCCCTACAACAAGAAAGGCTTCATTTTGGGGATGTTTATTGCCCAGCAACATTATATAATAGAAAGGAGAGGGACAGGCCACCGGTCTAGGCCTGTTATTTTACTTTTTATGGGCGAAAGGGGCTAGTCACGTGAGCACTTATGATGGCGTTGCGATAGTAGTGGATGGTGTGACCGGAGTTGGCAAGACCAGCCTGGTAAGTATAATCAGCGAAGAATTTGGGCTATCGCCTTTTAATGAAATGTTTGATGATGAGAATCGACTGCTGCATAAATTCTTTTATGACCGGCCTAAGTGGGCCTTCCCCATGCAGACCAACTTTCTGACCAACCGTTTCAAGCAGTATCGCAAGGCTATGCAAACAGGTCAGGCGGTTATGGATCGCTCCATTTACTCGGATCGGATCTTTGCTCGCATGTATCTGGAATATGGCTATCTCAGCCATGAAGAATATGATGTTTACAACAACTTACTAAACGTTCTTTTAGAACAAGTTGAACCTCCCAAGCTGCTGGTATATCTACGCGTAGATACCGATGAAGCCATTCGAAGGATCCACCGGCGCGGCCGTCCTGATGAATTGGAAGTCGAACGGGAATACTGGGACCATCTTAACCAGTTCTATGAACGGAACTATCATGATTTTGCCCTGGGCAAACTACTGGTGTTACAGGTGGACGATTTAGATTATGTTCATCGCCCTGAAGACCGGCAGTATATGGTGGATCAGATCCGTCAGGCTCACCAAGCTCTGGCCCAGTCAACAACCAAAATGTCGGCGGCCGACAGACGCTAATGCCGGTGTTATCGCCTTCTTAACGGCTTATGGCTGTTGGCAGTCCTACCCCGAATCTGCTATGATAAGCAGGAATCATTGGGAAAGGTTGTGACTTGATGGCCCTGATCCTGGGCATTTTGGCGGGATGTATTCTGGCCATATATTCGTTTTATTTTGTGCGCATCATCACGGGATCGCCGCGGGCGTTTGAAGAAGAACTGCTCAAATCTTTTGCAGCCTGGGCTATAACGCGCGGGACGGCTATTCGCGGTCAGGTCCGCCTGTTGGTTCTAGCATCCATAATCCTGGAAATGGCCTATTTTGTGCTGGTATTCACAGCCATATCCAATCCAGCCATGCTAATTTTTACCGGCTTTCTTGTCGGGGTAGAAATAGTTCACTTCTCTCTGGTAATTCGCACCTTTTACCAATTTTTCCACGGGGATATCATGATAAAAGAGATTTTCAATTGGCGCATGGAAAGAGTCAGTGCGGTACTGTTTTTTACCCATTGCATGCTGGTCATATTCAGTTTGATTTGGGGATGATCATCATGGCCAAGGAGGAAATATGTTAACAGATCTCAACTACCGATTCTCCTGTCTTACGGTTTACCGTTCTTTGCTGCAAGATCCGGTTATGTCAGCACTTCGATCCAGCCTGGATAACTTGCAACCCAATGGCGGTCAAACCTTGGCAGCATCAGATGCTTTCCACAGCATGGTGCATCGGTTGCTCCAAACCGGATTATCATTTGGTGATCATTTGCTGGACTTAATGGCCCATGATGATAATCCTTTCAGTAGGCATTGTGAACTGTACGGGTTGGATTCCTGCTCGGCAGCTTTGCAGCAGGTTACAGCCCGGGACTTGAGGATCCTGCAGGAATTGTATGTTGATCCCCTCATGGTCGACGTGCCTGAGTGGCAGGAACTGCAACCTCTGTTTAATTACCATGAGCCCTCCGCTTCAAATGGTCTTCTCAACTGGCTAAGGCAGAGTGAGGACTGGGGACAGGCATTATCCCCCTTGGCAGATCATTATCGTAAACACTCCCGGGGCTTGATATCGCGCTACCGGGCCTTAAGCTGGGAAGGAGAGGGGTTGCAGGGGATTGAGCATCCTGATTTGCCCCGGATGAGCGATTTAATAGGATATGAATCGCAAAAGGAGCAAATATTAGCCAACACCCGCCAGTTCGTGCAGGGTTTTCCCGCCAATAATATCCTATTGTATGGTAGCCGCGGTACCGGCAAATCCACTATGGTAAAATCCCTGCTGCACGAATTTAGCGACCAAGGTCTGCGCTTGGTAGAGGTAGGGCGGGATCAGGTAGTCTATCTGCCTGAACTGGTTGAGGCTTTAAGTGATTATCGTCTGCCGGTAATTATCTTTATTGATGACCTATCTTTTGAAGCCTACGAAACCGGTTATAAAGGCCTAAAGGCGGTGATGGAAGGCAGCCTGCATGGTCAGCCGGAACAAGTTTTGATTTATGCTACTTCTAACCGCCGTCATCTGGTTAAGGAGTTTTTTGCGGATCGATCCGGTCCCGGAGAGGAAATCCATACCCAGGATACCTTGCAGGAAAAACTGTCACTATCAGACCGTTTTGGCTTGACTCTGACTTTCCCCCCCACCCAGCAGCAGCTTTATCTGCAGATAGTGGAACATATGGTGCAAGAACAAGGCATCGAAATGGATGCTGAACTCTTGAGACGCCGAGCTTTGGAATGGGAACGAGCTCATCACGGACGATCAGGTCGAACAGCCCGCCAGTTCGTCAATTCACTCAGCCGGCTTTAGTGGAGCAGAGTTTTACTGCCCCCAACCACCGGAGCTGACAGCAGCAGGGGGGTGAATTCTCCGCTCGCCTTGAACCCGACCGCCACATAGTAGGCGGTGCCGGTTTTGGAAACAAAGGACAACTTTCCATGCCAGTTGTGCGCTTCCACATCCATATAGCTATCGGGCCGACTGGAGTCATAAATGCGTAGAACCAACTGGGGGAGTTGCGTTTCTTGGCGGGGGGATATTTTCCAGGTGACCAGAATGCGGCCGCTGCGCCGAGGTTGAATGTTAAGAGTATCGGCATCCTCTCGGCTGGAGGGTAAGTAGTTGAATAACTCCTGACCGGCTTCAAAGTTGAAATTGCGCCTTGGCCAAGTGGGACTGGTGCGGTGGGGACGATCCAGTATGGTAAGGGTCACGTATATTATCAATAACAATACAGCTACCAACATAAAAATATAGAGCAGAGGGGACACCGGCTTCAGCCTCCTTATGATTGTTTATGCTAGTATGTCCTATGAACGCCAAAAACATGGCCTTAACAGGCAGCCAACTGGATAAAAAGGCGGGAATCCACCACCACCACTAGAAATTGGAGGATTAGGTGAATATGAGTGACCATAAGCCAGCATGGGGCTGGCTGGATGTCGTACTGGTTTATCTGGGGATAATTGTGACCAGTATGCTTTTTGGCAGGTACGGCGAACAGTTAATGAACTATCTTTCCGGGCTGGGAATACCTGATACCGGTCTGAGCCACTTCACCGTGGCCTATTCTCTGCAGTTCTTAGCAACGGTGGGATTGGTGTTGCTGCTGGCCGGAGTCATACATAGATCCAGCTGGCGGGAACTAGGATTGGCTCCCCTTTCGGGCCGGAAGTTCTTGCGCTACGGTATCATGGGAGGGCTGGTTCTACTAGTGGTCATTTTCCTGCTGAGCCTGCCTCTGGAGATTCTCAAACCGGACTTGCCCCCACAAACTTACGAAGAGATGCTACGGATGGCTGAGGGAGCCGGGCAATTCCTCCTGTTGTTGTTCCTGGGCGCCATTCTGGCACCCATAGCAGAGGAACTTTTTTACCGGGGCATGATCTATCCGCTAGCCCGCTACTCCCTAGGGCCTGTCGGGGGCGCCATTGGCGCGGGACTAATCTTTGGTTTGGCTCACTGGGACTTTTGGAGAGCTATACCGCTAGCGGTGGGGGGAGCAATATTATGCTACCTGTACGAAAAAAGCGGCAGCATCTGGGCCACCGCCACCGCCCACAGTATCTGGAACGGCATTATGACTTTGCTGGTTTATTTCAGCCTGCGCTGAGCCACTATCTTGCCTGGCGAGGTCTGAATTGGATCAAAGCATAGATACTCAATATTGCCCAGGTGACCTCCAACAAGATAAAGCCTATTTGTATTTCTATCACGGCTATTATTGCTAATAATACTGAGCCAACCAGATTGGTCAGGTTGTACATGGGATGACGTCGGTTCCACTTGCCGGTTTGGCTGAGTGCAAAAGCAAGTAAAATGAGCATAGCTCCAATCACTGAAACGACCTGTAGCACTTATCCCAACCTCCTTTATTAAAACTTCCCCCATAATAGCACAAATAAGGCACTATGATGAAGCATTTGCACGGGAAGTTAGTGTTATAATTAAACATGGCAAAATTATGAGAATGGTTTCATTTGGGGTCAGAGAATATTACAACTTCATTGACAAACTCCGCTGAAAGGATTAAATAAATATATAGATTATCAGCCATAGGGGCAAAGGGAGGGAATTAAGTTGCCAATCTATGAATATGAATGCGAAACATGCGGTAAATTTGAAAAGCTGCAAAAAATGTCTGAGGATGCTCTCACCGAATGCCCGAGCTGTGGTAGCCAGGTGCATCGAGTGATAAGTAAAAACGTGGGCATAGTATTTAAAGGCTCTGGTTTTTATGCTACGGACAGCCCTAATCGTCTCAAAAGTCAGGCCCGCGCCGTTAACGAGGAGCGCCAAAAAGACAACCAGGCTCTATTGGATGGCGATGTCAAAGGATATGTACAGCAGTCAGAAAGTAGCGATAAAAAAGTAGCGGGAGCTTAAACAAATAGATAAACTTATGGATGTAGACAATTCCCCTGTTTGAAGGGGAATTATTTTTACCAGGAGAATTAGAGGGTTTTAGCTATAGTTTGTGGTAGTTTTTTGGGAACAGTGGATGCGCTCACCGGGCGCAGCGAGGAGTTGTAGGAATGAAAGAAGTGGTGATCTATACCGATGGAGCATGTTCTGGCAACCCCGGACCAGGGGGATGGGGGGCGGTGCTCCTGGCTGGACCTTATCGTAAGGAATTATCTGGCTATGAGGAACAGACCACCAACCAGCGTATGGAATTAAAGGCAGTTATTGAAGCCTTAAAGGCCCTAAAGGTGGAGGGCTGGGATATTACTGTTTACACTGACAGTGCTTATGTTGTAAATGCGTTCAAGCAAAAGTGGATCGACACGTGGCTCAAAAATGGCTGGCAAAACAGCCGCAAAGAGGCAGTGGCCAACCGTGACCTGTGGACGGCCCTTTTGGAAGCTATGCACACAAATCAGGTGCGTATCGAAAAAGTAAAGGGCCATGCCGGTCATCCCTTAAATGAACGCTGTGATGAATTGGCCCGTGCCCAGATCAAGGAGAATCGTTCTGAATAATGATGGGATGATGTAGATGCAAGGGGGGTAATAATGTGTGGCAAGCTTTATCTGACCGCTTCACTACTTGGCAGGTGAAACGACATCTAACCAGTTGTGGCAAGAATTTGCGGGCCCGCAATCCGGGATTGCTTTTTTTGGGGGAAGGCTCCCAAGTACATATTGGCGACAATGTATTGCTGGAAAGAGATGTAAGGATCTCCACCGGGATCAATGCGCGGGTCTACATCGGTGACAACTCCTATTTGGGCGATGGTTGCAACCTGCTGGCGGTAGAGGAGCTTCGCATCGGCAAGGGCTGTTCCATCAGCTGGCATGTTCTCTTTATGGATACTTCTTCTCATCCCTTAGCTTTTGCTGGGGAAAAACTGGAGACCAAGATCGCGCCCATACGAGTGGAAGATCATGTCTGGATCGGGTGCCGGGCAGTCATATTAAAAGGGGTCACGGTAGGGGAAGGCTCCATTATTGCCAACAATGCGGTGGTGACTAAAGATGTACCTCCGCGCACCATGGTGGCTGGTAATCCAGCCCGGGTCATAAAAGAGGATGTTATCTGGGAATGAGCAAGATTGAAGTATACCAGACGCTAGAGGATGGCATAGTAAAACTAGCAGTAAAAGTTCATGATCCCCAGGCTAATGTAGCTGATCTCTTGGAGGCCTGGCAGCCTCTTTGTGATGACGCATCGATCCATAAGGCTTATGGTGAGAACCACCATTCGGCCTGTAAGGGATGTACTAATAACTGTTGTGATACCGCTTATGTTATACCTGATTTAATATCTTTTCGGAATATGGCAGCTCAGCTGCATAAAACTGAACCGGAGTTTATAGAGGCTTGGTTTGAGCCGGACAAGTTAGCCCTGGGATTACTGAAAATTAAATCGAATCCCTGTGTTTTTTTACAGCAGGGCATCTGCAGCATTTACTCGCTGCGTTCCCTTATCTGCCGTTTTTATATATGCAGTGACCTGACCTGGGACACCGAACAGCTTATTTATTCCATTGCCTGGAGCGGGGCGGCGGCCACCCAGATCTATGCTGAGCAACAGGGCTACCTGCCAGCACCGGTACTGGGAGGCTATACCAGCTTTGATAAGTTCTTTATGGAACTGGTGGAAGCCTACCGGGAACTCCCCGGTGTTAAGTCTTTTTTGTCAGCTGAAAGTTACCAGGATGTCCCTCTGCAGCATTTTGGGAAAGCCGATCGATAGTGGAAGGAATGAGATGCTTACTTGACAACCATTATCTGTATTGAGACCAGTGATCCCTTCCCGGTGATCCGCACCATGGAGGAGTATTCCGCCCATTTGTTGGCCATGTCCTGCGGCGATTCTCCTGATATTACCTTTCGCATGTTCTACTCCTTAGAAAACCACTCCACAAAATAGAAGAAAATCCGCGCAAATGGCAGGACCATCGCCTAACTCGTACGGCACTGATTTTGAAAATCCATGTGTTTTTTATACAGGGGCAGGATTTTTAATCGGCAGAATGAATATATCCTGTTATACTTTATTTGTATGGTTATACACAGGCCATACCAAAACATATAATTATAATTCTCAGGGAGGGACTTTATTTGAAGCGTAGAGGACAAGCGAAGTGGGCTATTTTACTTAGCCTCATATTTATGTTTACCATGGTGGCCGGTTGCGGTGGCGGCAACGGGGAACAAGGTAGTGAAGATGTTATCAAACTGGGCTTTTTGGGTGCCCTGACCGGTGATGTTGCCAACTACGGGATCCCTGGTGAAAAGGGCATGAGAATGGCTATTGATGAGATAAATGCCCAGGGTGGAGTTTTAGGCAAGGAATTAGCGGGAGTATATCAGGACAACAAGGGCGATAGCTCGGAGATCGCCAACATAGCGCAAAGATATATTACCCGTGATAAAGTAGTAGCTATGGTGGGAGACCCCTGTACCGGTTTGACTAAAGTAGCGGCCGATATTGCTCAGAAGAGTCAGGTGGTAATATTCTCAGCCGGTGCTACCGGGGCAGACGTTGTGGAAATTGGCGATTTTGTTTTCCGCAACACTATGCTGGACACTGTGGCAGCTCCAGTGGTGGTTGATTGGATGGTAAACGAAAAACAGTGGACCAAATTTGCCTTGATAACCTCTTTGAACAATGGCTACAGCACTGCGCTTACGCCCATATTCGAAGAAGAGATAGCGGCTCAGGGCGGTACTATCGTTCTCAGTGAATCTATTAATGACAAAGAAACTGATTTCAGTGCTCAGATAACCAAACTCAAGGGTGTTGGTGCTGATGTGCTGGTGTTTACCGGTTACTATACGGAAGCAGCCCTAATGTTGAAAGAGACTCAAAAGCAGGGTCTGGATATTCCATTAGTAGGCGGCGACGGTTTATATGGCCAGGATCTGATTAGTCTGGGCGGCGACGCCGTGGAGGAAAAAATATTTTTATACTGCGGATTCTCTGCTGACCAGCCCAGTGACCAGACCGCCCAATTCGTAGAAAACTATCGCGCGTTATACAACGAAGAACCCGATATGTTCTCAGCTCAATACTATGACGCCGTCATGATCCTGGCCCAGGCTATGGAAAAGTCCAACAGCTCGGATCCCAAGGTGTTTAAGGATGAATTAGCCAAGCTCAAGGATTATCCGGGAGTTTCTGGCAATACTACCATTCGTGACAATCGTGAACCCATCAAGAGTCCGGTATTTCTAGTTACAGTAAAAGACGCAACTTTCCCTTCTCTGGTAACCAAGATCCCGGTAAATGTTGAATAGATTACCGCATAATAGCAATGGCCCGTCCTCTCGGGGATGGGCCATTGTCAAGCTATGCAGAGTTTAGCCGCAGAAATGAAATGATCTGTGCTAAACTGTGTATAGTCTACATCGCAACAGGGGAGGACATCCATGTTCCTGGAACAATTACTCAACGGACTGACCCTGGGCAGCACCTATGCGTTGATTGCCCTGGGATATACTATGGTGTACGGAATCATACAGCTTATAAACTTTGCCCACGGAGAAGTATATATGATCGGTGCTTTCGTGGGATTATTTCTGGTAACGGTTCTGGGAGTTAACATCCTGGTGGCTCTGGCCCTGGCTATGCTCAGCTGTATGGTGGTAGGGATGCTGATCGAAAGAGTTGCCTACCGCCCCCTGCGAGGTAAGTCTACCCGTCTGTCGGCTTTGATCAGTGCCATCGGTGTATCGATTTTCCTGCAAACTTTATTGGCCCTTTTGGCTGGAACCAACACACGCAGCTATCCGAGTATCTTCAGTTCCCAAACCTTTGATCTGGGGTTTGCCGATGTGTCTTTTCTGCAGATAACTATTCTGGTATTTGCCGCTGTACTTATGATCGGTCTGCAGGTCATGATCCATAAGACCCGTATCGGTAAAGCCATGCGGGCTTCATCTCAGGATCTAGAGGCTTCCTACCTCATGGGCATAAACGTTAACCGAGTCATTTCCTTTACCTTTGCCATTGGATCAGCCCTGGCGGCTGCCGGTGGAGTAATGGTAGGGATCTATTACAATGCTGTCTGGCCTTATATGGGTATGATGGCTGGCTTAAAGGCCTTTGCTGCTGCCGTGATGGGTGGCATAGGATCTATTCCTGGAGCTATGATAGGTGGCTTGACTCTGGGAGTTATGGAGATAATGGGAGTTGCCTATTTATCTTCCTCCTATAAAGATGCTATTGCCTTCGGCATACTTATCCTGGTTCTGTTGATTCGCCCTCAGGGGTTGTTGGGCAAGAAGATCACTAAAAAAGTATAGGTGGTTTGTCAATGGACGCATATTTGACACAATACATCGATCCTTACTATCTACGCCTTTTGGTATTGATAGGGATCAATATCATACTAGCTCTGGGTTTGAATATCACCACCGGGGTCACCGGGCAACTTTCTATGGGTCATGCCGCTTTCATGAGCCTGGGAGCCTATACTTCGGCTATTCTGTCCATGCAGTTTGCCTGTCCCTTCTGGCTGTCCCTGCTGGCGGGAGCATCCGTGGCGGCCTTATTTGGCTGTCTGATCGGGATTCCCACCCTGCGTTTGGAAGGCGACTATCTAGCCATGGTCACCATTGGTTTTGCGGAAATAATCCGAGTGTTCTTTCTGAATTTTGAGCCGGGCGGCAAGGCCGTTGGCCTGGCCGGGATTCCCCAAAACACCAATTTTGTACTGGTGCTGGTTATGGTGGTAGTGATCATATACTTTAACTCAAAATTGCTAAATTCTCGCATAGGCAAGGCCTGGTATTCTATTCGCGAAAATGAGATCGCTGCCGAGGCCTGTGGTGTTGACACCACCCGCCTGAAAGTTATGGCCTTTTCGGTGGGTTCATTCCTGGGAGGCCTGGGCGGGGGACTCTATGCTCACTATATGTTTTTTATTCGCCCGCAGGATTTCGCCTTTATGAAATCCATTGAAATCCTAAACATGGTGGTCTTGGGTGGAATGGGCAGCATTCCTGGAACGGTGATCGGTGCCACCATCCTGACTCTGGCTCCGGAACTGCTACGGGTGGTAGCTGAGTATCGGATGCTGTTCTACGGTGCCTTGCTGGTTATTCTGATGATTTTCCGCCCCAATGGACTTTTGGGTGATGTGAGGGTCTATGACATCCGCAAACGCTGGGGCAGAAAAGAGGTGCAGGCTAATGCCGATACTAACCCTTGATGGGATCAGCCAGGAATTTGGAGGTCTTCGGGCTCTGGATGGGGTCGATCTTGTGGTGGAGGAGCAGCAGATATATGGATTAATCGGACCCAATGGGGCTGGTAAAACCACTCTGTTTAACATAATTACCGGAATTTATGATCCCACCGAAGGAACTATCTGCCTTCATGGGCAGGCTATCAATGGTGCCAAGGCTTATCAAGTAGCCAGAATGGGAGTAGGCCGTACTTTTCAAAATATACGGCTGTTTCAAAAACTTTCCGTTCTGGATAATGTGCGTATGGGTGCCTATGGTGTGACCCGCAGTGGTTTCTGGAGTAGTTTGTTGGGCTTGCCCAGCTCGCATAGAGAAGCCCAGGAAGTAACAGACAAAGCCGAGCAACTGCTGGAAAAGGTCGGCCTGTTAGACAAAAAAATGGAGTATGCCGTCAACCTGGCCTATGGTGAACAGCGCCGTCTGGAAATCGCCCGGGCCTTGGCATTGCAACCCACCCTGTTGTTATTGGATGAACCCGCTGCTGGCATGAATGCCGGGGAAAAGGCCGAACTTATGGAGTTAATATATCACCTACAGGAGCAGATGAAATTAACTATACTATTGGTGGAACATGATATGAACCTGGTCATGAATATTTGTGAACGCATAGCGGTACTGGATTATGGTCGTATAATTGCCGACGGGCCTCCCCACGAAGTTAAACGGGATAAGCGAGTAATTGAGTCGTATCTCGGCGCGGAGGCATGAGAACAGCTCCCCTATTAGCAGCCATATTTTTGGCCGTCTTGTGCATGTCCACCGCCTCCATCATGATTCGTTTTTGTACGGCTCCAGCTATGGTCATAGCTTTATACAGGGTCGGGTTTACCACTGGATTGGCAGGTATTATCGAGGGTAAGAGCCTGCCGGAAAATGTAGCAGCCGTAGAGCGCCAGGATCTGTTATATATTCTGGGGGCGGGATTGTTTTTGGCGCTTCACTTTGCCTTTTGGATAACTTCCCTGAGTTACACTACGGTATCCAGTTCGGTACTATTTACTAATCTGCAAGTCGTATTCGTCTTGCTCCTGTCAGTTATATTCTTAAAAGAAGAATTGAATCGGCCTATAATAGCCGGTATCCTGGTGGCCCTGGTGGGTTGCCTTTTTATTGCCGGTGGTGATCTGCAGTCCGGGAGAATTCTGGGTGATATGCTGGCTTTGGCCAGTGGGTTGTTTATCGCCATCTACTTTTTGATAGGCCGTAAGATCCGTCCCCGGATAAACACCTTCACCTATACCTTCATGGTCTCCGGCGCAGCCGTGGTGGCGCTCCTGTTGGGAACCCTGACGGGAGGCTGGTCGTTGACCGGTTATCCGGCTGGAGACTGGCTGCTGTTCTTCCTAATGGCCCTGGGGCCAGGTATTGGTGGTCACGCTGTCTTAAACTGGGCTCTCAAATATGTGCAGGCTCCGGTAGTATCGGTCTCCATTCTGGGTGAGTCGGTAGGAGCCAGTATTCTAGCTTTTTTCATATTCCAAGAACAGCTGCTCTGGTATCAAATAATCGGCGGCCTACTCATTCTGGCCGGAATATACACCTCTTCCGTCTATCAGCAAAAGCGCATGGGCTAATACACCAGCCAGGGCCTGTACCCCCTACTTCCAAAAAA
>CAZTZX010000004.1:0-54831 GCA_964618175.1 uncultured Syntrophomonas sp.
ATTATTTGGCGTATCACCCAGGGATAATGATGATGCCCTTATCCGTTTAACAAACTTGTCACCAACGGCACCCAATATTGATCTTGCCATTGAGGGCGGAGTCACCTTATTTAATGATGTAGGATACAGTCAGGTAACGGAATTTGAAATAATTGAACCTGGAACCTACATTTTGCAACTGCGTATAGGCAATGACGATGACACCGTTCTAGCTTCAGGAACTATGAAAGTTAAACCTAGAAACGCTTATACAGTATATGCTATTGGACTTGTCGAAGAGAACCCGCCTTTAGAAATTGGTTTCTTTACCGACCAAATCCCATTTTTCTCCCAACAAATAAATCCAACGGTATTTAGGAAAGACAACTGGTCTATTAGTAGAGTTCCCCGAATAACACTGGTCTATAAGTAGAAGAACACAGCCCTTGGCATGCGGAAGCATCTTGCATCGCCAAGGGCTGTTACGTGCCCTTTAACTTACTTTTATAAGAGGGCAGGGGAGCAACTAGCCCGCCACCAACCACCGAATCATCATGTTGGCGACATAATGACGCATTGGACGCCTTTTCGTTGTTGTTGGATGGATTATTCCACCATTGATTTTCCAAGGGTCTTAAAAGCCAAAATATTAGGCCTATCAGAGAGTGACATCTTTTCACTTTACATTAATGGCAAGTATGATAGCATATCACGCCTCGCTGGCCGTAGCGGCACGGTGATTAATTGATTGATTTAATTGTTGAATTGATTGTCATGAATAATAGTTCGTATCTGATCTACAGAACAGAAAATGAACATTCTGTAAACTAGCCTCACTGTAAAACAGGTAACTAAAAGGATTTCATGCTAGTTTACATAATGTTCATTATCGGAAGTTGGGGAAGGACTATGAAAGGAGCCAATAATTTTTACGGTTCAGCTAATTGAATTAGCATCTTAAATATCTCCTATGGCCATAAACCAACCATGACCGGTGCCAGAAGCATTGTCCAACGGCTTAGCTGTACCCAGGGCTTTATAATCGGAATCATTTGAGTCAACATCGCTGAATTGGTAGTTGTAGTTGTATCCTTAGCCGTCGAACTACTACCGTCCTGCTCCGAAGACCTGCCAGACGGCGGATTATACTGTGTGGGAGGAGTAACTGGCTGGGGCTCGACTCGCACGATGGCAACTACTTGGAGATCAACGGGGGGTTCAGCCTGTTGAACTTCGGAGGGTAGCAAAAAGGTTCCCTCAGTCAAATATGCTCCCGTTTGATAAGCATTGTAATTACTTAAATCCCAGGTAATATTCACTAGGTGAATGTCGCCATTACTGTCGGTTATGGTAGTTGTTTCCGGTAAGGCTGCTATGACCTCGGCTAAACTTGCTCCGTAAGCAACCGTAATACTATCTACCCCATTAATAGATGCAATAATGGGTTCCTTTTCTTTGATTGTCACCGTTACTGTATATGTTTGTTGACTTTGGTCTTCAGCTATTACGGAGTACGGTACTTGATCACTAAAATCTTGGGCTTCTTCTGTATCCGGAATTATAGTTTTGCCAGAGTACTTTACGGTGGGTATCAAATTAGTGACGTCAGTTCCATCAGGCACCAACACCCTTATAGTCTTATTTTCTTGATCAATAATCCCTCTAACCGTTGGAGATAGCTTATTAAACTCAAATGCGGTTATTATTTTAGGGTCTCTTAAGGTGTAGCCGGGGTCAGGATCCTGCCTATTATTGATAAGATAAGGATAGGAATAATGAGTTGGGGTGTTGACTATACCCCATATGACATCTTCGCCGACAAAGTTCCAATCTATAAATGTCTCCATTGATTTCATATCCGCTGTGGTTTTCGGTTCCCCCCTGTCACTATCAGTATTTATTGCAACTGTCGAATCGTAATATGAATTAACAACTTCAGGATCATTAGTGCAGTAACCAACTATTCCGCCAGCTGTCCACGGTTCAGTTATAGGCGGACGTGCCGTTACGCTTCCGACAGCGAAGCAATTTCGTATTATACCTTTAGAATCTAATCCGATCAGTCCACCCGCATACGGGCCGATTGCGGAAATCACACCACTAGCATAAGAATTGCTTGTAATGCTATTGGTGTGATTTCCAACCAATCCTCCTACTGAGCCGATTCCTTCTACAGTAACCAATGCGTAAGATTCACTGATACTTCCCCCTGCAACAGAGTACCCCACCAGACCGCCAATACTTCGTCCAACACCAATCACAGTTCCGACCATGCTTGATGCCAGGATGTTGCCTTGGTTTTGCCCAACTAAACCGCCGATAAAACTGGTACCATATACTTCCCCTTGCACATAAAAGTTGCTTATTTTTCCGCAGTTAAAACCGACCAGTGCACCGGTATAAAACTTTCCATTTACCGAAGCATTCTCGAGTTTACCATTAGTTATATGGCACTTTTCGCCAGTGTAGCCGAACAAACCTTGATAATCCTTATCGCTATTAATATATAAGCCTTTAATAGTATATCCATTAGCATTAAAGGTTCCTGTAAATTCATTCTTATCATCGGCTCCGATCGGTACCCACCCGTTATCTGTGATCCAAGCCGTCTTATTATCGCCATGTAAGTAGTCATTAGGTGAAGTAAAGTTTAAGTCGTTCATTAAGATATAATGTTTGTCCAGGTGATCTCGAACATAATCGAGATGCTCAATTTTTCTTATCTGATAGGGATCAGCTTCTGTGCCGGTACCACCAGCAAATTCTTCTAAACTAAAATTATTGGTGCTAGCACACGCTACATTATCGGCTCCATATGCCCATACCATTGTTATGACTAATAAGCTAATAGCCAGGCATAGTCTGCTAAGTTTGATTAATCGCCACATTTCCCTCTCCCCAGTCCCCCATTACTGGTATCATATACATTATATCCCCTTATTATAACATAAATGCATAAAAATACCCGTGGCTTAGACGGGCGAAAAGAGACTAGGTTAAATTGTAATTGTTAGAATTAGTCAGGTAGGTAGGACAATACTGCACACATTAGGAAACCTTCATAACTACAATTTATGTTATGAGGTGACGTTTACAAAATTATATAAAGATTGGCCCGGCTGAGGCGGGCCCAATCTTTATATAAATCTCATTTTTTGATTTTGATTATAGTCGGTTTCCGCTTTCCACATTGAATTGGGATCAGTTAAAAACTCCAAGAAGTCCTCTTTCATCCCGGTTAAGTTCTCATTAGCTCGGGTCACTACTCGCATATCCCAGACTAAACTTAGCCCTTTTACTTCCATACGTACCAAATGCCCTTCCTGAATCTCTCTCTGAACTACCGGCAGGGGTACCAGCGATATTCCCTTATTCCTTAAAACTGCTTCTTTGATTGCTTCGAAGTTGCTTATCTCGGTTACAATATTAAAGTCTTCGAAAGAAACTCCTTTAGTTTTTAAATACGAATCTACAAAATGGCGAATACTGGATTCTTCTTCCCGAGCGATAAAGGGGGTTTGCATTAACTCCTCTAAAGAAACTATCCGGCTACTAAACCATCGATTAAAGGCCGGAGCAATTAGTACCAGTTCATTACTTTTAACTGTATATACGTCCAGATCTTTATCCAAGAAAGAATCACCTTCTATTACTCCCAGGTCAAGGGAACGATCTTTGATGGAGTTTATAATGTCGTTGCTGTGGCCAATATCCAACCTAATATGAACGTTATCATGTAGTTCTTTAAAGGTTATTATAGATGAAGGCAAGAAATAATTGCCTGCTGTATAGTTGGCACCTACATTAATAAATTCTTTATTATTTCCGGAAATATTGGCGATTTCACGTTCCATCTCAGCATAAACAGCTAAGATACGTTCACCGTATTCGTAAAACTTTCTCCCAGCTTCAGTAAGTTTAACTCCGGTGTTACAGCGTTCAAATAGCGCTACATTGAAGTTCTGTTCCAATATTTTCACCTGAGAACTGATAGCTGGCTGGGTAAAATTCAGTATTTTAGCAGCTTTAGTAAAGCTCTTGGCCTGGGCTATAGTGCGAAATACTTCAAACTGTTCTATATTCATCCAAAAATCCCCCTGGTCACGAACCTATTAAATATTTTTATACTCTTATAATAATATCAAACTTAGGACATTTTACAATAGATTTCGATCTGCAAGGGTTGTCCTCGAAGTTTTAGAAAGGTGGTATCTTCAATCATGTTTGTCGTTTATGGAACCATTGACCTGCATTTACCCTATTCATCTTCATTGAAAGAAAAACGCAAGACGGTACAGGCTATCATCTCACGAGTTAGAAAACGCTTTAATGTTTCTATTAGCGAAGTTGATCATCACGAGCTTTGGCAGCGCTCTACTATTGGATTTGCCGCAGTAAGTGCCAGCTTCGCAGAATCCGAATTGATATTGTCAGCCTTAAAAGAAACCATTTATCAACATAGCGATCAAGCGGAACTAATTGACTTCCTTTATAGCCAAATCTCGGAATAAATTTCCATGATATTCCATGGTTATAATAAAGGATATTGTCATTTAATGTTGAATTCTGGGTAGTAATTACTTTTCTGTAAAGAAAACTTTGCAAAGGAAAGGAGTGATAATCTTTGCAAAAAGTAAGAGCTACCATTTCACGTTGTATAGCAGTACTCATTATTGCGGTTCTAGCCTGGTCCGCGATCATGGTACTGCCAAAGGATGCCGAGGGACTGACTATATCGTATCAACAAGCAACCACCATTGCTTCGCCCCAGCAGCCAGCCGGGATTGATGGCAATCCTTCTTCAGAAGCTGTCACCATTAGGGTTAACGGAGTTCCCTATACATATTACACTTCGGTGTCAGGATCCACCCCACTACCGAACTTAAAACCGCTGGTAACTACACCGAAAGTACCTACCGGATTAAAGGTTGTTTCGATAGGTAATGGTCGACTTGATCTGTCCTGGAACAGAAACTCCGAATCCGACTTAAAGCAGTATCGTCTGGCCTATAAGCCGGCAGGTGGTTCTTATAAGTCTGTGTTTACCACTGGTACAAGCTATAGTTTAAGCGGCTTGGAGAACGGCAAAAAGTACACTCTGAAGGTCAAAGCTATCAGTAATAGCGGTGGAGAATCCAGTTACTGTAGCTTTGTATACGCTACTCCCAAGTTAACAGCCCCCAGTGTGCCCAAAGGATTAACAGTTGTGTCGGTTGGTGACGGCCAACTGGACGTTGCCTGGAACAAGAATTCCGAATCCAATTTAAAGCAGTATCGTCTGGCTTATAAACCAGAAGGTGGATCCTACAAGTCTGTTTATACTACTGGTACAAGCTGTAGCTTGATCGGCCTTGAAAACGGCAAGAAATACACTCTGAAAGTCAAAGCTATCAGTAATAGCGGTGAAGAGTCCAGTTACTGTAGCTTTGTCTATGCAAAACCAGCTAGTTCTGCTACGCCCCCATCTCAGTCAAACGTTGAAGTAAAAACGCTGGCATCCGGAACTAAACAGGCGACTTCACTGTATGTGATCAAGAGTGGTAAACCGGGACCAGTTGTTATGGTTGTGGGCGGTGTACACGGTAATGAAAAGGCTGGTTATACTGCAGCCCGAAAAATATCCGAATACCAGGTCAGCCGTGGTACTCTCCTGGTTCTACCTGAAGCTAACCAATTAGCTATTAAGGCCGGTCGTCGAGCAGCCTCAGGCTATAGTGATCTGAACCGTTCATTCCCCCAATCATCCAGCCAGGCACCCAAGACGGCTTTATCTCGTGCTATTTACAGTGCGATCAAGGACCATAAAGTTGACTGGTTAATAGATCTTCATGAGGGGTACGACTACTACAAAAACTCCAGCACTAATTCTGTCGGTCAGACCATGATTTATTATCCAGCTAATTCTACCCGACCCACAGCTCAAGCTATAGTGAATGATCTAAATAAGGGTATCAGCACTTCAAGCCAGAAATTCACCCTACTACGTTATCCGGTCAAAGGTAGTTTGACCCGGGCAGCTGGCGAATATCTAGGGGTTCGTGCTATGATCTTTGAGACCTATTCTAAACCTGCCTTGTCGACCCGGGTTAAATACCAAACCCAGGCGGTCAATAAACTGTTGAGCAGTCTAAATATGCGCTAGTCTTTAGACGTTTAACGAATAATATTAGTTCGGCTGGTTCCGCGAATGGGACCGGAGGTTATTCGACCACGTTGGGTAGTAGTCGATACTGACCTCCGGTCTCGACTTGCATTTACAGAAGCACGCGACCTGGTAGTGCGCATATCAGTTACGCCAACTCGCGAGCTGCTTCTGGAATAATAGGAGGATCGACCAGGTCGGCTACTGCCTGATGTACCTCCTAAAGGGCTCATGGTACTGCTGGTAGCTGATAACACTGAGGATGGTCTGTTGCGTGACTTACTGGCACTGTTATATTCCCTTTTAGCAGGTTGATTTAGCTTCCAGCCTTTTCTTAGATCAGTTTTTTCATCCCAGATCACCTGGTTCATTATCATTTCCGGTATAATTTGCAGCTCTCCCTGGTATTCTTGATACAAATCCAATTTCTCTATATTAGCCCATAAGGAATCAAACATGGGCCGAAAATAATCCTGGTCCCCTTTATAAAAAGCCTTTTGAGCCTCGGCAGTATTTAGATAGTTCTGGGGAATTTCCGCGTAACGATTAGCAACGATCTTGGCCAGACATAACACTGCGGTAGTCACTTTTTGACTCATCAACCAACTTCCCGGAGTGCGATATTCAAAACCTCCATGCTCTTTTATTCGATAGTCTCCCATGAAACCATATTTTCTTCTTCGCCGGGCGGCTGAGGTAGGATTTTCGATCAAGAAGATGGGGATGCCCAGATAGTTGTCAAGAGCTCTGAGTAGACCCCCGTCCAACTTAATGTTACTGAAGTGTATGTGTCCACCTATAGAGTAACCTTTTACCGGCTGGCTTCCTGCGATCCAACGGGTATTCCGATAAGGTGCCATCCTGGAGGCACTGATAAGAGCCTGCCTTATATTTGAACTAAGTTCTAAAGGTGACAAAGTTGGGCGGGGTCTTACCTCGGCAATAGGCCGCTGCTGCCGGTTGGGAACTCGAATATTATCGCAGCCGATTATGCCATCTCGCGGAAAGAACTCCGAGGCCGATAGCATTTTGCCCGTCTTGCTATTTAGGATCATGAACTCAGGATCAGCTCCCATTTTAACCTGTATGCTTCTGAGTTCGACTTCCCTTTCAGCCATGTTTTTAATCTTATCCATGATGTGATTAAAATCTTTATCGCGAGGTTCGGGAGAGGAGTTTATATTGACCACCTTATAACGGCGCTTAGCGGTCAGCACTATAGTCACCATAGCTATATCCAATCCTACCAAATAGGCTACCCTTCTGGCTAAATCAGCAATCTTTTGGTTATCTCTTTCCCGAATATACTTGGACTGCTGTTTACCTCTTATAAAGGTGGAAACTTTTATTGAAACTGCCTCCAGGTCCACTATCAACACGTCATAGCTTCGATTTACGGTTTCCTCTTCTGATAATCCATGATAAATACTGTTAGCACTAAGGATTCCAGTAGCTTTATCAATATCTAAGCTGTTGCGTACTGCGCGGGGGGTATTAATAATACGTCGTACCGATGAAAAGCGGTCAATGCGATCGATCTGATAATAATCTATATTATTAATGGCCAAGACCCTGTATTCTACTTCCTCAAACAGTTTTTGCATGGCATTCAGCAGCTTTTCTCCAACCGAATTCATTTGGTATAGTATAGTCAGATTCATAAGACTACCTTCCTTTAGAATTGTGTTCAGCTGCAAAAACAAAATAATCTATTAAGAGTTCCATATGTCTATGGCGGATATCAGTTTCATCAAATCTAGCCGGCTTGGAGTTAATTTCTAATATCCATAATTTACCTGATGAGTCCACCCCGATGTCCAAGGATAAAACACCCAACGTAATCTTTAATCCTTTCTCTAGAACACCGGGCACACTACGGCAAATGTTATGCAATTCTTGCTCAATAGAATTCTGCAATTTTTGAGTAGGAAACACCTCCTTAATCACAGTATGGAAATTGGCTCGTGAACCACCATTTGGTACGTGGGTTACGAATCGGTTACGAGCAGCAACGCGCACCCCTACTCCAGTTAATACCCATTCTCCCTGTCGGTTTTTTTGGGCCTGGGCACGTAAATCAAACACTCTCCCATCCAAGCGAGCGAGCTCTATCCCCTGTTGAAGAATATATCGCCGTGGATGATCGACGCTTTGCCTCAATCTCATGTGGAGTCGGTGATAATTGGGTACGTAAATCCAGTTCTTGCCCTTCCATTCTGTGCGACCATAACGAAATCCACGCCCATAGACACGCTCAACTTTTAAGATCCCCTGGCCTTTGCTGCTGTGGCAGGGCTTTAGAAATAGTTCCTTATGTCGATGCAGCAGTGATTGGAGACTGGTTCCACTGAAAGGTGTAGTCTCAGGAAGCCAAAATCGCGCCTGGGGGTCTTGTTCTAATACCCTGAAGACTTCCCATTTATTAAGAAAGCGCCGATTGAATAGATAAACTCCCGGATATTTATCGAAACCTGCCAATACTTTTTGAACCGCCCTTTGATTTTCTGTACTTCGATATAGAATGCGGTTGTATACCACATCAGGTATAGGAAAACTACCGCTGATCCATTTGCCATTAGGAGTAAAGGTTTGTCCGCGAATAAGGCCTCGTCCCCAAGAAATGTCCTGAGGAAAGAAGTAATAGATGAATATGCCTTCTTTCCAGCCCTGGAGTATGAGCTGTTTGTACAATCGGCCGACTTTTGAATTTATGGTAGTCTCACCGGGTTTACCTGCAGTCAGTACTCCCACTATCGGACCGATCCTTATGCTTTTTTCATCTTGCCTTAAGATACGATGTGAATAGGCGGGAATATTGAGAGCTCGCCCTACTGCCGGTGGTATCTTAAGTAGGCGGGCAGAATCAGACGAAGCTTGGGGATCAATTTGGGCTTGAATGGTAAGGGAACGATTGCCAGCCTGAAGCAGAATAGCGTCCGGAAGTTTTGAAGCAATGATAGAAGGGATTAAAACTGATGGTTTTTTACTGTGTGCACTTCGCATCATGAGACTCCTTCACTGTTTTATAATGCATAATATGTCTCATGGATGAAGTAAGTGCAAAGCACCCTCTTATGTCGATAATAATAATTGTCTAAAAAGTGGGTCTAAAATAGATTCACTCTCGCCAGTAAGCAGGGACAAGGAGCAGTATAAAAGTATATAGCTCTAGGCGGCCTAGCAGCATTAACAAACACAAAAAGTATTTGCCGATGTCGGATATAAAGCCATAGTTTACCATGGGACCTACTGCAGCAAATCCTGGACCTACATTCCCTAAGCAAGCAATCGATGCGCTTAACCCACTGAGCAAGTCAAGTCCAAGCGCATTCATAACCAAAGCCCCCAACAAGGCTATTAAGAGGTAAAGAAAAATGAACTGCAGAACACTAATAACCAATGATTCGTCCAAATGTTTGTCACCAAATTTTTGAGATATCATGGCCCGGGGATGTAGCATGTGTTTCAACTCGATTTTGACCCTCTGCAAAGCAATCAAATGACGAATTACCTTAATTCCACCTGCAGTGGAACCGGCACTTCCCCCTGTCAGCATTAACAACAACAGTACCCCTTTACCAATAGGGGCCCATTGATCATAATCCATGGTTACATAACCGGTAGTCGTCATTACAGATATCACTTGAAAAGCAGCCGCCCGCAAGTTTTCAACCATCCCATTTACTGCATTGATGCCGAACATCGCTAGGGCAACTGCTACTATAACTATGCAAGTATATAGTCGAAATTCCCCATCCAGCAGATACTGCTTAAAAGACTTTTTGGAGTATATTTGATAATGGAGAGCAAAATTAGCCCCGCATAAAAACATGAATATCGTAATAACCCACTGTATGGCTGCACTATCCCAATAACCTATGCTCTGATTCTTCGTGGAGAACCCCCCGGTAGCAACCGTACCAAAGGCATGACATATTGCATCAAAGAGATCCATCCCAAAAACCAGCAATAAAACGAGCAAAATTACGGTAAGAACAACATAGGTTAACCAAAGGAAGCGGGCCGTTTCCTTAATTCTTGGACTAAGCTTGTCAGAAACTGGTCCAGTCACTTCCGCTTTGAACATCTGATTGGCCTGAACCCCAATGCCACCAATTAAAGATACGAACAATACTATGATGCCCATTCCACCCAACCAGTGGGTCAGGCTCCTCCAGTACAATAAACTGTGTGGCAGAGCCTCAACATCAGACAAAATGCTGGCTCCGGTAGTTGTGAACCCAGATACGGTTTCAAATAGTGCATTGGCAAAGGAAGGAATATAGCCGGTTAAAATGAATGGCAAGGTACCTAACACAGAAGCAGCTAACCAACCCAGAGTCACTACTGCAAATCCTTCTCGGTAATTCAGGGTATTATTACGCTTATTAAATCTGCTTAGAATGATTCCCAGGCCGATGGTAAATAAAGCAGCCATTAATAATTGAGCGATTATTTGCTCCCCAAAAGCTAAAGCACAGATCACATTTGATAACATGGCAATGCCAATAATGACAATGATCTTGCCGGTGTAATTGAGAACAACCACAGGTCGAACCAATTAGTGCTTCCCTCCATTAACAAACAGTCTTTCTACTTGATGAACACTGTTGAGAAGAGTAAATATCATAAGCCTATCCCCGGCTCTGATCACACTTCCTCCACTTGGAATAATGACCATGTCACCACGCACAATAGCCCCCAAAACTGAGCCTTTGGGAAATTTGATTCTTTTCAGTTCTTTATCGACGGCAGTGGAGCCAGGCTGAGCTATCAGTTCTATCATCTCCGCCCTATCCTCCCCAAAAACTGTTACTGATATGATATCCCCATACCTAATATATTTTAAGATAGCACCGGCGGTAAGCATGCGTGGACTAAACACTACATCAATACCGACTTGCTGCATTAATGGCATAATATCAGATCGCTTTACTTTGGCAATAGTCTTGGGCACACCCAAGTTGCTGGCAATCAACGAAGAAAGAAGGTTGAGTTTGTCATCATTGCTGACCGCAATATACATGTCAGCCTGACCAACATTTTCACTTTCCAGTAGATCCAAGTCACTTCCATCTCCATTGATCACCAGGGCGTTTTTCACTAAATTAGATGCTTCCCGCGCTCTTTTGGCGTCCTTTTCGATAATTTTAATATTGATAGGTAAGCGCTTTTTCTCAAGGATTTGAGCCACATAGCACCCGGTACGTCCTCCCCCTAGAATGATGATATTTTCAGCGCGACGTCGCTTGATGCCTAGTGACTTCAAAACCTCCGGCATATCATGAGTATTGGCAACCAAAAAGATCCGATCTCCAGCATATAAGGTGTCTTTGCCCCCCGGAACAATAGTCCGGTGCTTTCTGGTCATGGCAACAATTACATACTTGGTACTATCCAAAGTGTTGATTCTCACACCGGCAATAGGTGATAGTTCCTCTACTAGTAACTCTAAAAGCTGGACACGACCCTGCGAGTAATATTCAACATTCAGTGCTTCCGGATTCATCACGATTTTGGCGATTTCCATGGCCGTAACCCGCTCCGGATTAATGATCAGATCTATACCCAGCAAAGACTCTGGAGAAAAGTGAGGAGTTTCGACATATTCGGTGTTACGAACCCTGGCAACGGTTGTTTCAACACCATACTGTTTGGCCAATAGACAGGCGATCATATTTAATTCGTCTAATTCAGTAACTGCCACTACCATGTTGGCATGGCGAACACCAGCAGACTCCAGTACCCTCCAGGAGGCGCCACTGCCGTTAATGACCTGAACATCCAGAGCTTGATCGATCAATTGGGCTCTTTCTTCCTCCAGCTCGATTACTACCACATCATGATTCTCACTGGAAAGTAATTCAGCAATACTAAAACCAACTTTACCTGCACCAATAATAATGGCCTTCATAGCATCCCCCACTAAACGTTGAAGCGAAAATGAACAATGTCCCCGTCTTTCACCATATATTCTTTACCTTCCAGCCGAAATAGTCCATGCTCCTTTACAACTGCCATAGAGCCATGTTCTTTAAAAGCCTGATACTCCACCACTTCAGCTCTTATAAAACCACGTTCAATGTCAGAATGGATTTTACCGGCGGCTTTGCGAGCTGGAGTGCCTTTCTCGATAGTCCAAGCTTTAACTTCATCCTCACCTACCGTAAAAAAGGATATCAGGCCCAGACGTTCGTACATACTACGAGAAACCTTGACCAGGCCAGGTTCGTCAATGCCAGCTTCCTGGATAAATAGGTCGCGTTCATCTTCTTCCAGTTCGGCTATATCACGTTCTATGCTGGCTGACAATTCCACTACCGGTATGCCGTATTGCTGGGAATACTCTTCCACTTGCACACGGTCTGGATACTGACCTGACAGTAGGTCTTTTTCCGAAAGATTGAGACAGATCAGCATCGGCTTATTGGTCAGAAACTGATAGGTTTTCATAATGTCTTGTTCCTCATCATCAAGCTCTATGTTGGAGAGAGGTTGCTGATTTTCTATAGCTTCACGTAAACGCGCCAATAAATGAATTTCTTTCTCAGCCTGAGCCTTACGTTTGCCGGCATTTATGCGTTCCACTCTCTTATCAATTAAATCTAAGTCGGCTAGTAATAGTTCGTAATTAACCAGTTCAATGTCTCCTAGGGGATCAACTTTATCGCCCACCATAGGTACCTGGGCATCGGCAAATACCCTAACCACATGCAGTAAGGCATCCGCCTGCCTGACAGCATCCAAGAAAACAGAAGCGCCTTTATCATTACTAGGGGCCAGGCCAGGAATATCTACTACTTCCAGTTGGGCGTAAGTGGTCTTTTTCGGTCTATACGATTCAGATAAGTAATCAATGCGATAGTCGGGGATCCTTGACATCGCTGAGTTAGCTTTGTTGGGTACCCCTCCTTTATGGCGTCCTTCAGTTAACAATTCAAAAATAGTAGTTTTCCCTACCATAGGTAAGCCGATAATTCCTAGCTGCATAGACTACCACCCTCCTAAAACATCAAATCATATTATATCCCTGTAGTGTATAGAATGCCAGCAGTTTTCAATCTGCAATAATTAAGGCCTCTTCGATCCTGAAAAGGCCATATTGGGTCTTTTTAATTTTAAGCATACAAGTGCTGGCAGTGGTTTGCTAATGGTATGGGCGAAATAATGCTATAAAGTGATTTCTGACAAAGCTAGTATCAGAAATAGGCCGGTCACTGCAAGGCCAATGACTAATAGTGTATATCCTCCCATTTCGCTAAACTGATATAGCCTCCCCGCATTACCAATATTAAAGAAGAACAGGGCTACGGCCAGTACTAATAATAGTATTATAAAAGGAGGCGCCCCCGATCCAGGGAAACAAATGGCTAAATAAATAGCGAAGGCCAACAATAAAAGTATATTCAGGATATATAGCAAGCGGTAAAAACCATCATCCTGCATGCTTCTGCCCTTGATTTCCGCGGGCATTTTATCCATATCTATTACGGTGATTTCCTTTTCCGTTTCCTCGGCAATCCTATCTATCAAGGCGTCATCAGAAGGAGTAATCCCAAAAAAGCCCCGATTTGTCTTTAGGTATACAAAACCCTGATGTGTCTGAGTAGCGTACATTTTTGTAGCGCCCAGGCCTTTGGCAGAATAAAGTCCCACCATATATCCGGGCCAACTTGCTCCCAAAATAGAGTATAGATTACTTTTTCCTGAAACCTTAATAACCTCGTTAATTTCATTTAATGGGATTCTTATTTTAAGCAAACCCCAGCATATCAACAGAGTGTCATCTTGGATCCGATAGTGGAGAGAAAATGAACCCACTAACAAGACTATAAATATCCCTGCGAATAAATAGGCCGGCAAAACCAATGCTACCTTCAGAGCCTCATCTCCTGGTCCAAGTGAAAAGTCGATACCCCAAAATACTAGAGTAAATACAATGGTACCAAAAAGCAAACCCAGCCAAAAAGCTTTGGTAGGCTTAGCTTTAACTCTCAATACTTCTGAATTCAACTATTTACACCCCCTTGTTTTTCTCGTTAGAGTATTTATAGAATCCGCGCCCACTCTTTCTACCCAGATATCCGGCCCTTATCATGGTCGAGAATAAGTGATGGGGACGATATTTGGGATCGCGAAATTCATTATAAAAAACCAGAATGACTGCATAGACAATATCAAGTCCTATCATGTCAGCCAGCTCCAGGGGACCCATGGGCATCCCAGCGCCTAGTTTCATAGCCATATCTATTTCTTCTGCACTGGCCAGACCCTCCCCTTTAATAAATATCGCTTCATTTATATAAGGAATCAGAATACGGTTAACTATATATCCAGGACTGTCTCGATGTACAACTACTTCTTGCTTGCCTATTTGCCTGGTAAACTGGCGGGCGCTCTCAATAGTATTCTGACTGGTTTCCATCCCTTGAATCAATTCTACTAACTTCATTATCGGTACCGGATTAAAAAAATGCATGCCCAGTACTTTGTCCTCTCGTCTGGTAGCTGAGGCGATCTCGGTTATTGATAGTGATGAGGTATTGGTGGCCAATAAGGTGTGAGGTTGACACAAATGATCCAGCTCAGCAAATATCTGCTTTTTTACAGCCATGTTTTCTACTACCGCCTCAATAACCAAATCGGCATCATGTACTTCAGCCAAGTCCGTACAAGTTTGAATACGGCTGAGAATATCATCACGCTGCTGGATGTTTATGTGCTTCTTGTTGATAGCCTTAGCCAAATTTTTTTCTACCGTAAGCAATCCATCATGCACAATGCTCTTTTGAAGGTCACGCAGGAGTACCTGGTAGCCACCCTGAGCTGCTACCTGAGCAATACCGGCGCCCATGATGCCGGCTCCCAGAACGGCAATTTTTTTCATTACCTTTCCTCTCCCGTCTATCCTATATTATGTTTATGCATTTTTTTATAAAGTAACGACCGATGAATATTAAGAAGTTGAGCAGCCTTTTTTCGGTTTCCTTCCGAGCGGTTTAATGCCTCTAATATAGCATTCTTCTCCGCTAGCAGCATAGTTTCTTCTAGAGTTGTTGCCGCCGTTTCTGGCATCGTGTTGTTATCTACTGAACTTAAACTAAATCCTGTGCTCATTCCTAATAGGGATAGATTCTCTGGCTGAATAGTATCTGTGTTGCCAATAATTACATTTATAGCTCGTTCCAGAACGTTTTCTAGTTCACGGACATTGCCCGGAAAATCATATTCCCTCAGCCGTCGTCGTGCCTCATCACTAATTCCCACCAAAGGCACATGCAAACGGTCGGTAATCTTCTCCAGTAAATAATCGGTCAGGTAGTCAATGTCTTCGCGGCGTTCTCGTAAGGGAGGAGCCGTTAAGTCGATAACATTAAGACGATAGTATAAGTCGCTTCTAAATTTTCCTTGCTTGATCAACTCGATCAAATCACGATTAGTTGCGGCAATCACCCTTACATCAACATTAATAGTATTGGTACCACCTAATCGTTCGATCTCAAACTCTTGTAGAACTCGCAAAAGTTTCGATTGTAACCCGAGGTGAAGATCTCCAATTTCATCTAATAATATGCTTCCCCCATTAGCTAGTTCGAACTTCCCTGGCTTTCCGCCCCGGATAGCGCCAGTAAAAGCTCCTTCACAGTATCCAAACAGTTCTGACTCCATCAGGCTTTCCGGAATAGCCGCACAGTTCACTTTAATAAAAGGCTGGTTACTGCGCGAACTGGCATTATGGATGGCATTAGCCAGTAGTTCTTTACCAGTTCCGCTTTCCCCTCTGATCAGTACAGTAGAAGTCGTTTTAGCTGCCTGAGAAGCCAGATTGCGCACCCTTTTCATCTGTGGTGACATTCCCACTATTTCATTAAAGGTATACTTACTGCGCACCGTTTCCAGTTCGCTGCGATAGTATTCTATTCGGTTCAGAGCAATGTTTAACTGATGAGAAAGATGTTTTGCTTTTTGGGCATCCATAACCATCTCTTTCGCCAGATTTTCCATGAGGGGAATAGTCTCCATCACATGCTTATTCAGCAATGTTGAAGCTTGGGGTCCCAGCACCTCTATCGCACTCGGGCTCACCGATCGAATATACCCTTTGCAATCAATGCCAATCAGGGCATTGCCCAGGTTATCAAAGCGATTGGGACCCATTACCCTATACAGTTCCTGAGCCCCTACCCCCAATAAGTCAGAAGATAATACCAATCCGATCAGAAGACCGGATTCATCGCGGACTGGGTAATGATGAAAACCAGTGTCCACAAACATTTTCATAGCTTCGCTTATATCCCTATCAGGTTCCAGGGTAACTACTAGCCGCTGCATGAGATCTAGAAGTAAGGTGTTCTCATCTCTATTCTCGATCAAGGCTCTTATCAAGTGAGGCCGGGTAAATACACCACGAATATAACCTTGATCATCCACTACCGGAGCACCATATAATTTATGATCGTTCATGCTCTCACAGGCTGATGCCAGAGTATTATTGATATTAAATGCATAAAACTCAGTGCGCATAATGTCTTTAACCAGCACAGTATCAGACCTCACTTCACCTAATAGAGGGGCGTTAACCACCAAAACTTATGCCTACGGCTCGACCAGTTCTTATCATATCGCTGTCTAGCGGCACCTTTCGAATCTCACTTATGGCATCCTGTAAGGTCACCGTAGTAATAGAAGTGCCCTGCAGGCTCACCATAACTCCGGAATTGCCTTCTATCAGCTGCTCGGCAGCTGCCACTCCATACCTGGTAGCCAGGATACGATCATAGGGTATAGGAGATCCTCCCCTCTGCAAATGACCAAGGACAGTGACCCGAGTTTCTATATTAGTTATTGCTTCGATTTCTTCAGCTAACTGGTTGCCGATCCCACCCAAACGGATAGGATCATGGCTGGTGGATACCAACTTTTTCACTACCATTTCCCCGTCTTGAGGTGCTGCTCCTTCAGCTACCACGATGATACTGAATTTTTTAGTCAACTGATGGCGCTGTTTAATTTTCTCCACTACTGTTTCGATCTTGTAAGGGATCTCTGGAATAAGTATTACGTCCGCACCTCCAGAAATTCCTGCACATAAGGCAATCCAGCCAGCATAACGTCCCATAACTTCTAATATCATGACCCGATGATGGGATTCTGCAGTAGTATGAAGCTTATCAAGTGCTTCGGAAGCAGTAGTAACTGCGGTGTGAAAGCCAAAAGTTACATCGGTAGCCGATAGATCGTTATCTATGGTCTTGGGCACCCCTACTACTGGCACACCCAATTCGACGAAACGATAAGCGATATTAAGACTGCCATCTCCACCAATGACAACCAAACCCCCAATTCCCAGTTCTTGCATATTGGCAATAGCCCGGGTTGATTCGTCACTGAAGTAGTCTTGTCCATCCACTACTGAATGAAAATTGAAAGGGTTGTCCCGATTGGTGGTACCCAGGATGGTTCCGCCCTTATGAGCGATCCCAGATACGCTGGCCAAGTCCAAAGGCATATAGTCATTTTCCACCAAACCCTTAAAGCCGTCACGAAAACCAACCACTTCGACTCCATATTCATTAATGGCTGTTTTTGTGACAGCTCGAATTACTGCATTTAACCCAGGACAGTCGCCGCCACCCGTCAAAACTCCAATGCGCTTAGTTTTAGCCATATTTGATCCCCCTGTTATGTTTTGCTATCAATATAGCATTCATTTAAAATGGCTTGATATATGGCCTATTCGGCACCCATAATAAATATTCCTGTAACTAGTTAGCTTTCTTAGGGATTCCATTACCTACAGTTTAGCTAATTTTTTAATATATACCAATTCTCGCCACTTTCCCAGTAGGGACCCTTGGCGCGAACTCGATTAGAATCCTGCCAAATAAATACTGTATTCCAGAGGCCTTTTAAAAGCATTGCGCATTACTATTTTTGACATCTCAGTTACGGTAGTTTTGCGTGGTTTCGAATTGACCTCAATAAGCCATATGTTGCCACTTTTGTCCAATCCCAAATCCAGACCCAGTTCACCGTAGACCATTTGACTAGTTCTTTCAATGGTGGTGGCCACCTCGTGACAGAATGCTTTTATCTCTTGGTTTTTTTCTTCTATTAAAGCGGCTTTGCGAAAAATTGCCCTCATAATTATTTTACTGGGTAAAGCTTTGCCTCCGCTGCTCAAATTTGCTACCGAACTTCCCCGGGGAGCAACGCGAACGAACTTTTTGCTGAGCTGCCATTCACCATTACGATTTTTTTGAAATATGATGCGGATATCAAAAGGTGACCCATGGTACGTGGCCATATCTATTCCCTGTTGAACAATGTAGGGCTTATCAGCCCGTATGGCTCGGGTTCGATTAATAAAATCCGCCGCATTATCAGCGGTACTGCGGAAGCGTTTGCGACGGTGCACCACATAGTGTAAGGTCTCTTTTCGGTCTTGAGTTACGCGAATAATTCCCAATCCCAGACTTCCATTGGTGGGTTTAACATATACCGTTTTATATACCCTCAACATATGGGCCAAGTTTTCTGTGGTTAATGGCCTGGTTTCCGGCAGATGTCGATGTAGTTTTGGATTAGTAAGTAGCATCTCATGAACGTTCCATTTATTGAGAAATGAGGGATTGAAATACTTCAGATAAGGCTGCTGCAGCAGGTTCATTTTTGCATTCTTGATTTGGTGGCGCGCTTCTCCCTTACGACTAGAAACTCGGTCATATACCACGTCTGGCAGTGGATAAATAGACGATATCCAACTACCCCTTCCCTGACTAGAGTGACGATATGAATAACCCCTTACTGTGAGATTATCCCAATTAATAGAAGCCGGCGTAAATACATAGGTCTGGCCCGGCAAAGTTTTGCTGATGTGATTCAAATAAATAAGTTCTGCTTGCACACTAGTAGGATCACAATCCCCTCGGTTAGGTAGATTGGTAGCCAGGATCCCTATAGTTGGTCCCAGATGCAACATATCCGCCTGCTTATCATACCTAATTTGCATACTCTTTCTTTTGTGAATATGAAGAGCTTGTGCCAGTGCTGGGGAAAGCATATAGGTAGCGCGTGTGTCAGGTTTAACCAGTAATTCTGCTGTAACTATCAGGCAACCCACTCTTACCTGCACCATTGGTTTTACTGTTATTCCCAGATGTTCAATCAAACGATCGGACAGGAATATTTTGCCTACTATTTTCATTTATCATACTCCTTTCCCGAAAATCCTGCCAGATAGCGACTATATAACAATGGGTTTATTATTGACTGCTGACGCATTTGTTGCTCATCAATCAGATTAAATATTTGGCGGGCAGGACGTAAATTAGCCTCAATAAACCAGGTCTTTCCAGAAGTATCTATACCTAAGTCGATTCCCATTTCTCCAGCCATACCGATGTTATTCTCTATAATTTGGGCTGATTCAAGTGCTATAAAGCTAAGATCCTGTTCAATTTGATCACGCTGTTCCTTTTCAGAAAAATGTCGATCCAAGACTGTGCTAAGTTTAGAGCCCCGACCACCAGAAGAAATGTTACTGGTGATAGAACCTTGTGCCCCCACGCGACATGCCATGCCAGTGATATCCCATCGTCCGGTATGATTCTTCTGCACAATTGCTCTCACATCGGTAATATGACCCTGGAATGCTAGTAAACTAATGGGCTGTTGAGCCAGATATTCCCGTCGGCCCATTACACCGTGCAGAGCTCTTCGCAATTGACCTAAAGTCTGAGCTGTACCCCGGGCTGATTTTTGGTTTTTCTGATACTGGTATTGATAGTTGCGTTTCCGACTATTCCGGCTTACCCGTATAATATTGTTTCCTTTTGAGCCAATAATCGGCTTCAGATAAACTGCCTGGTATTTGTTTATCATACTGTCAACGACACTGAAACTTGTGAGCAGTCTGGTATCAGGCAGATGCACCGCTAATCGGGAATGGTGGCTAATAATTTGATAAGTTAGCCATTTGCCAGCCATGGTAGGATTGATAAACTTCACTCCTAATTCATCAAACCTTTTGCGGAGGGAAAGCATAAGCCGGGAATATGAATAACTCCTCTCCCGCGGATAAACTACATCCGGAAAAGGGTAGCTTCGTTTAGTCCAACCACCTTTTCCATATGTGTAGCCTGTGACGACCTGGTGCTGCCAATCGATACTGTGGGGGCTAAAGGCAAAACATATCTCCCCTATCTCTTGACCTCGTTTAAGAAGTTGCTTTATAAAGCCTGTCTGTCCATCATAAGGCCTATTGGGCCCGCCCAAAATTTCGATCATAATTCCTACCATGGGACCCAGTCTGATCTCTTGACCATTACTTACATAGCCGTACTCATTATGAGCTTTCAAGCACAGCCGATGCAGGCTGGCCGGGTGCATATAGATAACCTCGGCAGTATTATTACTGTCTGATTGTATGTTTACTAAAAATGAGCCGCGCCGCTTACCAGTTCGAACCATAAGCTCTTCATTGTCTTGCAAGAACAGTCGCTTGGCTAATTGTTCAGTTATGGTAATTCTTCTTAAGCTTAGCTGGTCGTTGGCTGCAACACGAATTCTGGGAAACGAATACATCCAGTTATCGCCACCGTTCCTGTTTAGTATCTTATAATATGAAAATAGTTCATTCTTTGCTATTATTAAAATTACTGACTTATTTACGATTAGCAGCGATAATACTTGTAGCAGATGGAGAGATTAACATTATGATTCTCGTAAGTGCTTGTTTATGCGGTTTGAACTGCAAATATGATGGCGGTAATAACGAACACCCGATTTTTGCTGAGATGCTGGATCGAGGTGAAGTGGTTACTGTTTGTCCAGAAGTCTTGGGAGGTTTACCCATTCCCAGGAAGCCAGCGGAAATAAGCCCAGGTACTGGTGGTGATGTACTGGCAGGTACCGCCCAGGTCATCGCCCGTGATGGTGAAGACCTGACTAAATTCTTCGTGAAGGGTGCCCAGCGCTCTCTGGAACTGGCCCAAGAACATCAGGTCGATCTGGTGATCTTAAAGAGCAATAGCCCTTCTTGCGGTGTAGGGAAAATATACGACGGTACCTTTACTCACCAATTCAAAGATGGTCATGGTGTTACGGCAGCCCTATTGAAAGAAAACGGCTTATCAGTGGTTAGTGACCTCGAATATCTCAAGGAGCGTGGTCAAGAATGAAGGCAGTCAGCCTCTTTTCAGGGGGACTTGATTCACAGTTGGCAGTACGATTAATGCAGAATCAAGGCGTAATAGTTACTGCCATTAATTTTAGTAGCCCTTTTTTTGGAGCAGACGAACGCACTAAACAAGCGGCGCGCCAATTAGGAATTGAATTGCTGATAAAACCTGTGGGCGAAGAGTACTTCGAACAAGTACTTAAAAACCCGGTTTATGGCTATGGTAAAAATCTGAATCCCTGTATTGACTGTCACGGTTTTATGTTCAGAATGGCAGGTGATTTAATGCAGGATCTGGGAGCCTCTTTCATTGTCACTGGCGAAGTCTTAGGGCAACGCCCCATGAGCCAGAATCGTTCCGCTCTCAACGCCGTCAATAAACTATCGAGATACAAGGGATACATAGTCCGTCCTCTATCCGGCAGCCTTCTGGAGGCTACTATACCTGAAAAAGAGGGCTGGATCGATCGTCAGAAACTACTGGATATCAGCGGTCGAGGCCGTACCCGGCAAATGCAATTGGCTGAAGAGTACGGCATTCAAGAGTATCCTTCACCGGCAGGCGGCTGTTTGTTGACCGAACAAAATTACGCACGTCGGCTCAAACAAATAATGAATCTCATTGATCATCCCCGCCCTGAAGATCTGGATATTTTGAGAATAGGACGCCATTTCTATCTCGAGGAAGGTCTTCTTTTAGCAGTAGGCCGAAACCATTCGGAAAATGAGCGTTTGGAGACAGAAGCCCGTCCAGCCGATTTACTGATAAAAGTAACGGAGCGTCCCGGTCCAGTAGGCTTACTACGACCAATTCTACCGATTGACCCTGCCAGGCATTTAGCCTACGCCGGCTCAATAGTGGCCCGCTATAGTGATGCCAAAAATGAAAAAACCGCCCGAATGAAAGTCTATACTACGGACGGTGAAGTTGCGGATACTTTTGAAGTTACTCCCCTGCCCCAGGATCAAATTCCTGCTACTGTTTAGTTCGACGAGACAAAGATACTGAGGTCTATTTGCTCAAACATGGCCTTATAACCCGAACGAGCAGGGTGTCCCCCGTCTGGTAGCAGCAGTTCAGTAAGCAGCTGACCCTCAGAATCGTAAAAGGCCTGGTGAAAGTTGATCACCTCTAATTGAAGCTGATCAGCCCTTTGATGTATCCAATCTCGCAACCGTATCAGGCTGCGCTCCCAGGGTGCATAGTCTACGGCGGTGGGAGTACCTATTATGACTATAATGCCGGCATCTAAGGCTTTATCAATCATGATCTGCAGGTTGCGAACTATTACATCATAAGGTTCCTGACCTACCACATCATTTATGCCGCCCATCAGAATTAAATGAGTAGGTTCGGCCTGCAGCACATGGCGATCAAAACGCTGCAGCATATCAGAAGTGGTGTTGCCGTTTATGCCGCGATTAATAATCTCTACCTGCAGTTTTCTTTGCAACATTTCTACCCATGATTCTTGAGGACCAAAAGGAAATCCCCAGGTAATCGAATCACCCAGACATATTATCTTCATTTCTCCCTCCTATATTGCTTCGAACAAACCTAGATCGTCATGGTTTATCCTTCCCATTCTCTCCAAGCGCTCGAGATGTTTTAGAACCATAAGCTTTTCCCAAAACAAAACAAAAGGAGTAGGGTGCATACGGTAGATCAAGTGTTGGTCAGCCAATTCGCAACAATTAGCAGGTTTCTTTTTTAGATAACGGTAAATTCGCTCCTCGCGTTTGAAAATACGGGTTTTATACTCCTGCAAGGTTCCTAAAGGATCGGTGTCAATTTCTTTAGTATGGCAGGAGCATAAGCGGGGTGGCTTTAAGGCAATCAAACGGTCAATGGACTGCAGCATCTGATCTGGACTGGCAAGTACTTCTCCATACCAAGGTCCAGCATTAGTTAAACAAATATCACCGGTAAAGAGGAACTCCTGGTCAGGAAACCAGAACGAGCAATGACCAGCGGAATGTCCTGGCGTATGTAACACCTCTATTCTGGTATGGCCTAGATCTAAAACCTGACCATCTGACAGGTAATCGTGGATAGGTATGACCAGTCCTTCGGTAACCTCCATGCCAATCTGCATCGCTGCCTCATGGCAGTCAATTCCCGGCATTAATTCCCCCCAGCGATCAATCGAATTGTAGTACATAAACTCCTTCTCATTATCAAAGGCGTGGGCATCGTTGGGATGGATATAAATTTGGGCATCGGTAAATAACCGATGCCCTCGAGTGTGATCGTAATGATGATGAGTATACAGTACCTGATTTGTTCTGGCGGGTTCAATTCCCAGCAAGGATTTGATATCTGCTCCAGTGTCAATTATGGTTCGGATATCATCCTCCACCAGTACACAGTTACAGAACATAAAACCCGCCTCACTAAAGAGCAATTTGACTCGATCGCTCACAGAAATCAGCATACGTCCCCCACCCCTAATATAGCAGCTAGATTCCTTCTCCTCTTAATTCAATGCTGCTTCCTCTAGTTGACTGATTATTTCTTCGAGCTTATCAATATTGGCTCCATAACCAGCCCAGTCGCCTTCCCGCAGGCGTTCTTCGGCTCGATCATAATAATCGCGCGCTAAACCAGCTAGTTCGGATATGCTCGAATCGGTACTCGGTTCACCTACCGACTCTTGTCCGGTATTAGGCTCATTTTGGATTTGCTGGTCACCAAATAGCTTCAACAAGGCCTGATCCAGCGAAGGCTCCATGACGATCTTATTTCCGAACGCTGCTATTACCCGTTTTAATTCCGGTATGCGCCCGTTTTCAGCCTGCAGATATAAGGGCTCCACATAAAGAGTTGAATTAGCCATCGGTATTACCAGTAGATTACCCCGATGGATTCGCGACCCCCTCTGACTCCACAAGGTAAGCTGTTGCGCTATTTCAGTATTCTGATTTATACGAGCTTCAATCTGTTCTGGTCCATATACGGTCTCCTGTTTGGGAAAGTTGTAAACCAGCATATTCCCATAGTGATCGCCATCCATGCGCGCTGCCATCCAGGCTATCATGTTGGGACGGCTTTTGGGGGCATAAGGGAGCATCAGCACATATTCAGCTCCGGTTTCGCCCGGTAGCTGCAAAATCAGGTAATAGGGCTCCATCTGCTGAGGCTCTTCTCCTATGATTTCGTTGGGTATGATCCATAAGTCTTCTTTGTTGTAAAATACGTTAGTATCGGTCATATGGAAAGTGCGATACATATTGGCCTGAATCTGGAACATGTCGACCGGGTAACGGATGTGTTCTCTAAGGCTATCCGGCATTGATTCCAACGGTAAATACATGCCCGGGAATATTTTTTCATAAGTCTTAATAATCGGATCATTATCGTAGGCTACATAGAATTTCATATCTCCGTTGTAAGCGTTAATGGTAACTTTTACTGAGTTGCGTACATAGTTGTTACCCCGACTATCAAAGGGCTCAGAATAAGGATATTTATCAGTATAAGTATAAGCATCCAACATCCAGTACAGATGCCCCTCATCATTGATTACTATATACGGATCCTGATCATACCGCAGGTAAGGGGCTATTTTTTCAACCCGCTGCATTATATTTCTGTTCATCAATATCTGGCTGTTACTATGAATGTCATTAGATAGTATCATTTTGTAATCTTTTAATACCCAGGCTAATATCAAACGCTTGCCGATGGAACCTACCGTGATCCCGCCTTCACCTTCATAGGTCGAAAAAACGTTTTCATCACCCATGGGATAATCAAATTCTTTTTGATGAGTATTTACCATGACGTAGGAATTAGTGCGCTCACCAAAGTATATTTCGGGACGGTTTACCTCAAGATCAGTACTAAACTGAGGTGGAATATCCTTTATGATAAACTGTGGGAATCCTTCCTCCTCCACTTCAGTGACCGGACTGACTACTACACCATAACCATGAGTATACATTAAGCGCTGGTTGATCCAGGTCTGCGCTTCAGCGCTAAGCTCACTTTGATCTATTTCCCGAGCCGCCAACATAACCTGCCTATAACGCCCGTCAACGGTATAGCGATCAATATCTACATCGTCAAACACATAGTAAGGGCGCAACTGCTGTAGATTTTGATAGGTAGTTTTTAACGGCAGCCAATCCCACAGGCGGATATTATTAATGGTGCTTTCGTGTTCAGGATCGTTAATATTCAGATTATAGTCAACCTTGAACTCTCGGTTTTCTGCTCTATCCAGCGCATAGGCCTGTCGGGTAAATTCAATGGAGCTTTGCAGGTAGGGTTTTTCCTTATTAAATTCATTGGGCTGTACTACTAAACTCTGCATCAAGGCCGGATAAATGCTTCCCATTACAATGGCTATTCCCAGCCAGCCGCCCACTCCTATAAGGATCCAATTAAGCTTGCGCACGAATATATTGGCCAGAATTATTATGGCTACTATTACTGATACAATCATCAAAACTTTTAGAGCCAGTAAACGGGCATGAACATCAGTATAGGTCGCCCCAAAGATTAGATCATTTTGCGAAAACAGAAGCTCATAGGTGTTCAGCTTATATCCCCAGGATTTGAGAGCAAAAATCAGAGCCAGAATAACGGCTAAATGCCCTTTGGCAAAAGTGAACTCTCGCCAATTACCCAGTAGGGCAGCTGAACTGGCATTCAGTATATAAACAACGATCAGAGTAACAAAGAGAAGAATTAAGGAGGACATTAAGATACTGTAGATAAACTGGTAAAAATTAAGGTTGAAAAAGTAGAAGCCCAGGTCTTTGCTGAAAATTGGATCAGTGGTGCCAACCGCCACTCGATTGAAATATTGCTGAACTACGATCCAGTTATCTGCTGCTACTGAACTGACCAAAAAAGCTCCTAGCAAACTAACTCCTACAAATAACCAGGTAGCTGACTTGCTCCGCAGGAATTCTTTCCAGGCGTTTTGATTCGGATTAAGATATATGACATCCTGTTCAGGATCATGCTGATAAGGGGTATCTTCCTGGTCGGCCAAATTACGACGAGCAATAAAAAGATTGATGGCGAATAGCATAAACACCAGTAAAAATATAAGACAGTAAAGTCCCACTTTATTAAACAGAAAAGTAGTAAATACTTCCTTAAAATCTACGGAAGCAAACCACAGCCAATCTACATACATATTGGACAAGAATGACAACAACCATAATGCCAAGAACAGTAAAACCAGTTTAACCGTACTGCTCATCGAACCAGTTTGCCGATTATCCATCAAAACCCTCCTCATACACTTCTTTCAGTAACGTCTCTTTACGTAAATCCCGGCATCCACAGTCAGTTTCCAAAGGCAGGTCTCTGATAACTGCCCAAAGCAATCGTCCTACCTCCTGACTCTGATTGTGGAAAATGTCGGCTAATTCCTGGTGGGTCCAGGGGGTCACTATACCTTCGGCATAATTGACCACCATATATAACCCTGCATAACAAGCCCCGATCTCTCGGGCCAAATATACCTCTGGGCACAGGCTTTGACCGATGACATCACCTGCACCAATTCTATATAGGCTCACTTCCGCCGGGCTTTCAAAATGCCGGCCATCAGTGTTGACATAGATTCCTCGATTAAAAATACGTCCTGCCTTCCACATTTCTTGAGCCTTATCACTTAATAATGTGCGAAGCTGCGGACAAAGGGCTTCACGCATCACCAGCAAATACCGATCATCCAAGTTAACGTCCTTCCGCATGGAAACATCAATATAATCATGAGGAATCACTATATCACGGGGATCCAACATATGGTTGACCGCCCCCACGCCGCCTTCGGCCAGAATCCTTTTTACGCCGGCCTGGCCTAGTACCCAAAATACCTGCCGAGAGGCATCAACACGGGAGACGCCCCGGCGCCAACCATGCATGCGACAGGTGAGCAGCTTTCTGATCCCTTGGTCCCCTGCTATCTCCACCAGCTTAAAAGCTGGGCTATCACCAAAAGGAGTGGTAAACACCATATCTCGTTCCACAACATTAACATAATCAAGGCTCAGATCTTCCGGAACTTGAATACTCAGTGTACTCGATCCTCCGATCAATGCCAAGGTAGCCTGAGGAATTATCATGCTGATCCTCCTGCAAAAGTTTTGATAATGCGGTATTCTGTATCACGCAAGGCGGGAACTCGCCCAGCTGAACGTATCATCTGGATCATTTCCTCTATTTTCATAGGAAAGTTTAATCCTGCTGCCCGCACCACATTTTCCTCAATCATGATACTGCCTAAATCATCTGCTCCGAAGAATTGCGACAGCTGTCCTATCTGTTTACCCTGGGTGACCCATGATCCCTGAATATGGTCGAAGTTGTCCAAGTATAAGCGGCACAGAGCCAGAAAACGAAGATATTCCAAGGACGACATTTTGTCTCCCATTAATTCGTTATTGCCAGGTTGGTAAGTCCATACGATAAAGGCTCGAAAACCACCAGTCTCATCCTGCAAATCACGAATGCTATTCAAGTGATACAAACGATGATCCAAGTTTTCTATAGTGCCCATCATCATGGTAGCGGTACTTCTTATTTCTTCTAAATGGGCCGCCCGCATAACATCCAGCCATTCACTGCTCTTTATCTTATGGGGACTTATTTTACTGCGTACCTCATCATGCAGGATTTCCGCACCACCACCGGGTAAAGAGTCCAGTCCGGCCTGACGCAAACGCCCTAGTGTATCCCGCAATGTCAAGCCTTCGTTACGAGCTATGAAAGCCACTTCGGGTGCAGTGAGGGAGTGGATGGTAATATTGTAGCGAGCCTTTATACCCTTGAACATATTTTCAAAAAAAGCCAAGCCTAATTCCTTGTTCAAACCACCTTGAATCATCAATTGAGTAGCACCCAGGCCCATAGCCTCTTCGATTTTTTCGTATAGTAACGACTCGTCTATTATATAAGCGTCTGTATCACTTTTGTCCCGGTAAAAGGCACAAAAGCTGCATTTGCACGAGCAAATATTGGTATAGTTTATATTGCGATCTATAACAAAGGTAGTCATCCCTTCCGGAAAACGGCGATCGCGTACCTTGTTAGCCGCTCGGGCTAGATCATAAACATCAGCTTTATCGAATAATAAACGGAATTCATCCGCATTCATCCGTTTGCCGGCTGTTATTTCTTCTAAAATATTATGCACGGTATTCAATAGTAAACCTTCCCATTAGAGACTTAAAACATTCAAAGGCGCAGCTTGTTCTATCAAGCCCATATTGTTAGCTAGCCGATAATACTCCATCAGGCCTTCCTGCTTGGACTGATCAAAATCAAAGCGCAGGGTAGTAAAATATTCCACCAGATACTCAGGTGGGAAATCCTCCCACTGACAGGCTTTGCGAGCTACATCACCTATGTTTTGCAGACTATAGGCCATGGAATCGCAGAAAGCGTCTTTTATCAGTTTTACTTGTTCCAGGTGGTTCTCAGCGAACTCGCGTCGTATAGCCCACACTGCGAATACCATAGGTAAACCCGTTAAGTCCTTCCATTCCCGGCCCAGATCATAGACATAGAGGCTGTCGGAGGTTTTATATTTGGCTCTGAGGGCATCATCACCGATCAGCAAAGCTGCATCAGCTTCCATCAACATGGCTCTTAATTCCGGTATGGAGTCAAAGTATTCAGGGACGGCTTCATACTTACGAGCCATGATTATGCGCAGCAGGTTCTGAGAAGTTGCTGAGGTATTGGTCATGGCGATCCTTTTATGGTGTAAATCCTCAATGGGAACCTTGGAAAATAGATAGATGCTCTTAACTTCACCGTCGCAACTTATAGATATATCAGGCATGATGACATAATCACGATAGTTTTTGGCGTATTTAACAGATGGAATCGGAGCCATATCCAACAAGTTGGCTTCCAACATGCGATTGAGGTCTTTGGGATTACCCTTTATCAAGTCTATTTCCAGCAAGAATTTCTTTTCTATTAAGCCATAGAATAGAGGAAAACAATTAATAAACTGTATATGTCCAACTCTTGGTCTCATAGTAATGCCTCCGTTTAATAGGTGTGTAGAATGTTGTAAACTGTATCCCGCTCCGTAGGTATGTAGCCAGTCTCTTGGATCAGCTTTATCATCTGCTGTTTGCCTATTCCTGTACTGGTTTGGGCCCCGGCGGCGTGCATGATGCGTTCTTCGACAATAGTACCATCCATATCATCAGCGCCAAAATGCAAGGCAACCTGAGCTATAGAAATACCCTGCATTATCCAGAAGGCCTTAATGTGATCAATATTATCCAGCATCAATCTGGAGATAGCAATGGTTTTGAGATCATCTACTGCTCCCGTGCGGGTTATATGCGACAATTTGGTATTGTCAGGCAAGAATGGCAGAGGAATGAAAGACTGAAAACCCGGGGCTTCATCCTGCAGTTCCCGCAACTTTATCATATGATCAATGCGGTCTTCGATTGTCTCAACATGGCCATATAACATAGTACAGTTGGTGAGAATGCCGAGTTGATGTGCAATTCTATGTACCTCTAACCACTCATCACTATTAGCCTTTTTGGGGCACAAGTCACGGCGGATCTCATCGTTGAGGATCTCTGCCCCGCCGCCTGGCATAGATCCCATTCCTGCAGCCTGCAACTCTCTTAACACTTGTTCTACGGATAGGCCGCTGATTTGAGCAAAGTAAACAATTTCTACTGCTGTAAACGCTTGAATGTGAATATCCGGGTAGGCTTTATGAAAACGTTCTACAATGCCCAGGTAATGTTCAAAAGGCATTTTGGGGTGGAGAGCACTGACGATATGGAACTCAGTTATGCCGCCTTCAACCTCCCTGCTGCCATAATCAAAAGCCTCCTGGGCCGTCATGAAGTAGGGGCCGCCCTGCCCGTCCTCATCAACTCCAAATGCACAGAACTTACAGCGCGACACACAGATGTTAGTCAGGTTGATGTGACAGTTGACATTAAAAAAAACATGCTGGCCCGTTTTGCTGATTTTAACTTCCCGAGCCAACTGCCCTATATCTAATAGTTCGGCTTCCTTATATAAGAACAATCCATCCCTTTTGTCCAACCGTACCCCGTTACTTATTTTGTCAGCAATTGCTTGCATATGTTTGTTCATGTAATGTCTCCCCTATTAACACTTAGCAGTATTATACCAGATTTACAAAAGGGGTCCGGGTGGAAATACTCGCTTACTTGACAGTAACCAAGAATCACTCAGCTGTCATCATCCAGCAAGAGAACATTTCTATCCTGACCCCACCTGTTATTTGGATGCTTTCTTGATTTCCTCCATGTAACGATAATATTCTACCGGGTCAATTTCTTCGCTGAAAGCCAACGCCCATTCCAAGCGTCTTATTATCTCTTCTGTAGTACCTGTTCCCGTATAGATCAAAGGCTCGCACGACAACTTTTCTAAAAAGAGAGCCAGCTCAACAGCTAGTTCTTCAATTTCTTGGAGCCCTTGTTTTAGGTTGTATAGATTCTGGAGGGCCAGTTCCTTTTGCATATCACAGATTTTAGACTGGATATCCAAGATAGTATCATTTATAATGCCGGCCGGGAGAAAATTGGTCATGGTTGTTTACTCCTCAGTAAACTCTTATTTTTAGTTTCGTTGACAGCCCCTAAAAACCTTTTTTTTATTAGCCCTGTTCAGCCAACTTCACAATCCGATCCACTAGTTCGGTAAAGCTTATGCCTGCCGCCCGAGCAGCATCTGGAACCAGGCTCATTTCGGTCATACCGGGGATGGTGTTTACCTCCAGCACAAAAGGATTGCCTGACTCATCGATGCGGAAATCCACCCGGGCAAAACCGCGGCATCCCAATAGCTGATAGGTTTGCACAGCGATCTGCTCGATCTTTTGCTTAATATCCTGGCTAATTCGTGCTGGAATAATGTGCTCACATTTACCCTGAGTGTATTTGGAATCGTAATCATAAAATTCATTGACCGATGTAATTTCAATAATAGGCAAGACTTCAATATCACTATTCCCTAAGATGGCCACCGTCACTTCCGACCCGGCAATAAACTGCTCTACCAATACTTCTCGGTCATAGAGGAAGGACTGCTCCAGAGCGGCGTCGATTTGAGATCGATCTTTGACTATCAGGGTTCCAATGCTGGAGCCCTGAGTAGGTGGCTTTACTACCAGTGGCATCCCCAGTTTATCAGCCAAATAAGATCCATTTCTACCTGCATCTTGCTTGTAAGCACTCTGGTTGATGATTTCGTAAGGTGCGGTAGGGATTCCTTCCCCGGTCAGATACTTTTTAGTCAACACTTTATCAATACAGATTGCACTGGTGGCCAGACCGGATCCGGTATAAGGTATTTCTAATAAATCCAACAGTCCCTGAACAGTACCATCTTCACCGGGTTTACCGTGCAGAGCAATAAATATAACATCTGGAGCATAGGCCTTAATGGCATTAATAGCATCACTGTTAAAATCAAGGCCTTCGGCCTGATGACCTTGGTTCAGCAGAGCCTTTACGACCGCTGCGCCGCTTCTTAAGGATATTTCCCTTTCCGCGGATGTGCCACCCATTAGTACTAATACTCTCATTATGACCCTCCATTTATCTGGTAATCGTGTCTTAAAACTCCGGGTTGAGGATTGATTTTGATCACTGATTAGTGCTAACTGCTTTCATACTCAATCACTACTCTACAATAATCTTTATTACCATATCCATAGGAAATTCAATTATTGATAAAAAATAATTAATATTGCACTTTACAGAACACCTGTTCCCTTTTATAATAATATTTAGAACATACGTTCCGTGAGGTGATAATGTCATGTTTGTAGGTTTCAGTAAGAGAGAATTTATTCAATCTTTTTTAGCTGCAGTGAGCATGGTGGGAACTGTTTACTTCATTAGTGTTGGCTTTTTGTTGCTTTTTTAGTAGCTAAGAATACGGCCCCGATTACTTATCATTTACTTCACTTGCCATCAGCCACAATTCAAGCCATACAATTCGCGAAGCACTCTTGAAGCTTCCCCAAATGTATGGTAGAATAAATTTCGCTGAGTACAGTACAGGGGAGTAGCTCAATTGGCAGAGCACCGGTCTCCAAAACCGGGGGTCGCAGGTTCGAGACCTGTCTCCCCTGCCATATGAATTTTAGAGGCCTTGCGTTTCGCAAGGCCTTTTACTTTTCTGCGAAATCATCTATAGGTGCGCCTGGCCATCACGACCTGGATTTATTGTAAATCTTCAGGGTTTCGCCACTGTCGTAGACCAAATCAATTAGATGCACACAACCACTTTGGGCCCCCAATCGGTGGGCCAGTTCTTTTTTACTCAGCTGTAGTATATTAATTCCAGCTAAGTACTGTAGATAAGCGTTAGACTCCCGACAAACCTGATCTGGTGCTTTGAGCAATTGTCCCTGGGCATCTATTACACATTGGTCGGGTCTTCTCAACCGCAAAAAAGTATTTACCTGATGGAAGGGGTCACTCAGTGAGCCGATCAGCCAATACTCCTCTTCAGTTGCCATCAATTGTTGGTTCTTAAAGCGGTTAAACAAGTATTCACTTCTTTCGGGCTGACCAATATAATTTGACCAGGAATTATTTATGCGCTCCAAGTTGCTGTAATAGCGACAGGTTCCTTTTAGATACTCATCGCCAGCCTGGGAATATTTTTCAGCACTGACAAAGCCGCGCTCGTTATAAATAAAGGTCTCGGATTGAAATGCTCCAATAATACACTGATTAATCAATTCCGTATCCTGGGCCGAGAGAATAGGTTGCAAAATTCTCCTCACCTCAGGCCCACTACCTGTATAGGCTGATACTCCGTGGAGCCCGTCCAGGTATAGGGTACTCTCGGTGAAATGTTCAGGGTATCCCAGTTGCATTAATTTGGCTTCCTGGATAGAATAATCACTTATGTTGACTATTAATTCGGTACTCTTTTCTTCAAAGGAGTCCAGGTAGTGACAGCTTGATATTAGCCTATCATTAACCCGTTCCACCTGCACATGCCATGATCTTTGATAAAGAAATTCCATCTTTACTCCTTAAATAATCTTTGCCTTTAATATTAACATTGGGTTAAATAAGAAGAAAGCATTATGAATTGAGAGGTGCTAGCATGCGTGTAGGTGTTTTTTACCACCCGGACTTTGCGAAGCGCGGCTATATCACGCTTCTTCACCGAGTAAAACCAGCTTATGATGCGCTTCGTAAGCAGCCCTATGCAGATAAACTACAGTATTTTGAACCTTCAGTAAGTAAGCTGCACCAGAGTTTATTAAATCAGGTTCACACTGAAAGTCATATTAAGGCAGTTCAGGCGGAAGGATTCCACGAAGTGGCTTTATTAAGTGCTGCCGGCGTCGTAACTGCCAGCGAATTATTAGCAGCCCAGCAATTAGACAGTGCTTTTTGCTTTGTGGGCACAGCCGGTCATCATGCGGGTCGTAATTATAGTTGGGGTTTTTGTTACTATAACGATGTTGCCATGGCCGTTGTTCGACTTAGGCAGCTGGGAGTGCAGCAGATTTTGATACTGGATATGGATCCCCATTCAGGTGATGGAACCCGCGACATACTGGCATTAGATCCACAGATAATACATATCAACTTTTTCGCGGATGAGGACAATTCCTATCAAGATGACCACCATCATAATTATGGCCTACTTCTCGATAATGCTACCGATGAAGTATTTATGGAAGCGTTGGAGATGGCTCTTCCGAAAGCCGCCAACGTGGATTTTATTATGGTAATATTCGGACATGACTCTCATGCCGAAGACTATGGCGACTTTTACCTTACTGTAAACGGATATCGAGAATTTACTCGCCGCATGAAAAAATTCGCTGCGAGCAGACCTCTATTATTTGTGTTGTCAGGAGGATCAAATCCGCAGGTTGCTGCTTTGGCTATCCCAACAGTAATTGAGTCCTTGCTTTACTGACAGCGAATATCACTAGCTGTTCATCTTTTTTTGGGAGAGCTCTTCTTGAAGCTTGGTAATTTCTTTGACAGCAATCTCCCCTTTAATAGCAACCAATTCTTGGGTGTTATTATTGACAGCTCGGGTCAGGTCTTGAATGGCTATTTCCGCACAGCTAACTGTTGTTCTTTCAGCCTTGTCGGCTTGGTGTTTCAAGGTATCCCATTCATCTAGCATACTAACTGATTGGGTTTGGGCTAAGTCCCATTCCCCCTGCCGCCCCATAGCAGTTACTAGCATGACCTGATATTTTGTATCGTAGAATGTAGGGGGCAGTTCATCCTCAAATAAACGAGCTATTTCAGCAAACTGGCCATACAAATTAACAGCCGCCAGCAGACTTTTGATATCATTCTCTGTATTGATTTCTGCGGTCAGCTTATCCAAAGCCTCATCAAATTGGCTTTTGATACTGTTGTTCATACCAGCTTGCATAGCTTGCGCCTGCAGCGTTGTCCAATTTTCATGGATCTCCATCAAGCTTTTCGTCTCCTTTTCCCAGGAAACCTGATTTTCATTGTTCGATCCGGATTGCTTTGGCTGGCTTTGCTGATTGTCCTGCTGTCCGCTCTGTCCCTGGCCTTCGCTACTTTGTTTTTCGGATCCTTGTTTTCCCCCTGATTCCCCACTTTGTCCACCCTGACCGGTTTGTTCGCCCTCTTGGGGATGAATGGGGGTAGATTTCCGCAGCAGGGAAGGTTGCCGCATCTTCCATTTCTCATCGGTCTGCAGTATTATTTCTTCGGTTGCTGAGACTATTTTCTTAAATTCAGACGGCAGTTCTGCCCGCTGGTTTTTTTGTTGGTCGGGCTTTTGGGCAGACTCCGATTGACCCGAGCACCCTGAAAGTATTAAAAAGACGGTGATAATAAGTAATGTTGCCCATAATTTTTTGGTCACCAAGGTATCACCTCACCATATAGTCACCAAGTAGGTTATCCTTTTTTGGCCAAATTCATGCAGAAACACTAATAGCGGCCATTCGGCCGCTACTGAAGATGCAAGAAGAGATGGTTCTTTGTTCATCATTCGTTGCTTTATGTTGGTTATTCTAACCAGGTTCCTTATTTTCGTGATACAAGACTCGGCTAGGTACGGCTAGGCTAAGGCCCATATCTGTGACAATCGCCATTATTTTTAAATTGACATCTTCTCGTACCTCTAAATATTCACTCCACACCGTGGTATTGGTAAAGCAATAGATCATAATATCCAATCTACTATCCCCGAATTTTTCGAAATTTACCATTATAGTTTGCGGATGGATTTCGGGATGATCGTTCAACATTTGTCTAATACGGTTGACACAGGTTTCCATTTCCTGGCCGGTGGTTGCAAATGATAGACCCAGATAATAAAAAATACGCCGTCTTCCCATACGGGTATGATTGGTTATTGGCTCATTGGCCAGAGTAGCATTGGGGACGGTGATAACTGCCTGATCAAATCCCCTTACCAGAGTGCTACGAAAGGTAATGGTCTCCACGGTACCTTCCACACTGGGAGTTGCTATCCAGTCACCAATGCTAAATGGCTTTTCCAGTATTATAACCAGACCACCGAATAGATTAGCCAAGGCATTCTGGGCCGCCAGGGCTAAAGCCAATCCGCCCAAACCTAATCCAGCGATAAAGCCATTTACATCGTAACCCCATTCAGTGGCCACGATGACAATGACCAGGGCAATAATAATAAAGTGTATCACTTTGGATAGAATAGGAATTAATATTTCATCTACATCAAGTCGTTCTTGAACTTCTCGAGAGATGATTGACTCAGGACTACAAAATTTATATATCGCCCATCCTATTATCAAAATAATCGCCGAACGAAACAGTTTTAATATAGCCGCATCTGCCGTAATAGTTAACGGCAAAATACGCAGAGCCAAAAAAATCCCCACTACCAGTATGAAAAGACGCAGGGGGGCTTCTAAGGCATCAATAATTCTGGGATAGACTTTGTCACTATCAGAAGTCCAGCGTCTTATTAATTTGAAAATATACTGTACCACGTATTTGCGCACCAATGTAAACAGCACAACAATTAAGAGTGCTGCCGATATCGAGTACAAATGTTCGTATGAGAGCCAGTTTGTCACCCACACGTGGATCATATTCATAATTCGCTCCATAAGTCAACTGGATCAACGGTGACCCTTTCCGCCCTCCTTAATAATTCTATGACGATCAGCGCGGGTCGGTATGAAATCGCCCTCAAATAGTCAATACTCCTGAAAAGACATGTTCAGGAGGTTATATGGACAGGTTGGCTCGTTTCTTAATGGGAGGAATACTAATCACAACACTGCTCTTGCAGTTGTCTATTTATGGTTTATGGCAAACCGACAATCCGCTTTATCTGTTGTCCCTGACTTGCTGTCTATGTACTTTAGGGTTTATGGCTTATCACTTAGTCCTACTCTGCATGCCCCCCCAAGACTCCCCAACTAATATATGCTTAGTAGTTGTGCAGATAACTGAACCCGAAACTTTTCCGGACCCTCTTTATGCAAAAGTAAGGGAACGTATGTAAATAAGGGCCGCATGGGCGGCCCTATTTGTTAGTCTATTTCTCTTTTTCTTCTCGTTCTTTCTTGGCCTGTTCCACGATTTTTTCAGTGTTCTGAGCCGGGACTTCTTCATAATGGGAGAATTCCATCTTGAATTTCCCCCGACCTTGAGTAATCGACTTCAGGTCAATGGTGTATCGGGCCATCTCCCCCAGAGGAACCTGGGCTTTAATGATCTGCTTCTTACCCGATGGTTCCATGCCCTGAACCCGGCCCCGTTTGGTATTAAGATCACCAATAATGTCCCCCATAAAGGAATCAGGAACCAGAATTTCTACATTCATAATAGGCTCCAGTAGAGCTGGTTTGCCAGTCTCTACACCTTTCCTGAAAGCAAGGCGAGCAGCCATCTTGAAAGCCATCTCCGAGGAGTCCACTGAATGGTAAGAACCATCATACAAAGTCGCCTTTACATTAGTGACCTTGTAACCGGCCAAAACACCATCCTCCATAGCTTCGATCAAGCCTTTTTCTACTGCTGGGAAGTAGTTGCGCGGTACTGATCCGCCAAACACCTTTTCCTCGAAGGCAAAGTCTCCTTCTGTATAGGGCTCAAATTTTATCCATACGTGACCATATTGGCCATGCCCACCGGTTTGTTTCTTATGTTTGCCTTCCACTTCCACTGTCCCGCGAATGGTCTCCCGGTAGGGTATGCGCATGTCGCGGGTGACTACATCTACTCCGTATTTACGGGTCAACTTTTCAATGACGTTGTCAATATGGGTATCTCCCATGGCCGTTAAAATAGTCTGCTTGGTTTCCGGGTTCTTTACCACGGTTATAGTCGGGTCTTCCTCTACTATCCGCTGTATGGCCCCGCTGAGTTTATCCTCGTCACCTTTGCTCTTGGGTTCTATAGCTACACTGAGAGTAGGTATGGGGAATTCAATAGCATCCAAAACTACTGGATCAGCTTTCGTACTAAAGGTATCACCGGTTCCGGTTACCGACAATTTAGCAACGGCACCGATATCCCCGGCATACAGCTCCGGTACGTTGGCTTGGTCCTTACCGGTCATAATCAATATTTGAGCAATTTTTTCATCTTTTTCTTTAGTGGAGTTATAGACCACCGAGTCAGCTTTAAGACGACCCGTAAACAATCTAAACATATTAAGGCGTCCAATATAAGGGTCAGCTATAGTCTTATAGACCTGCGCACACAACGGCTCGCTCTCCATGTTCTTATCAGCGACAAATGGATGCACTTCAGGTGTGGTTCCGCAATCAACAATAAAGTCCATTAATGAGGTGATGGCAATGTTGGCTGTGGAAGAACCGCAGAAAACAAACACAGCTGTTCCTTTAGAGCAGGCTGCTTTTATACCTTGCAGTACTTCACTATCAGTTAACTCTTCCCCTTCCAGATACTTGCCCAGCAAATCGTCATCGGCTTCTGCTGCGGCTTCCACCAGGGATTCCTTATATTTTTCCGCCTCATCCATCATGTCAGCAGGGATCTCCTGTTCCTTACCCTGACCAGAACCATCGAAAATGTAAGCTTTCATTTTAATAAGATCAACCACGCCCTTAAAACTATCTTCCGCACCGATCGGAAGTTGGACTGGCACGATATTATCGGAAAAGGCTCCTTTTATTTGGTCTAAAACCTTATAGAAATTAGCATTTTCGCGATCCATTCTGTTGATAAAAGCTATTTTGGGAGTATCAGGAAAGTCTTCCCAGACTATTTCGGTCTGAACTTCGACTCCTGCGGTAGCTGACATTACCACTATCATGCTGTCAACCACTCGCAACGCACCCATTACTTCAAAATAAAAGTCTGCATAACCAGGAGTGTCGATCACATTTATTTTATGATCCTTATATTCACACGGAACTAGCGAACTGCTAATTGTAATCTTACGTTTAATCTCCTCGGGAAGATTATCGCTGACAGTATTACCATCATCTACTTTTCCCATCCGCTTGATAGCCCCAGTGTTAAAAAGCATGGCTTCTGCCAGCGAGGTTTTCCCTGTACCTCCATGGCCCACTAGAGCAACGTTCCGAATATTACCGCTTGGGTAAACCTTCATCTAATAACCTCCTCGTTCAAACGTAACTGTACAAATGGTACTATAATTTATTGTCAGGCGCAAAATTATTTTCCCGGCTACCTGGATGCTGCTAAAACATAGAATATCCAGTATAAAAGCAGGGCTGCAGCTGCAAACAATGCCAGTTGATATATCATAACTCCCTTAAAACCGTCTACAATCAGGGTAAAGACGATACCTAAAGCCAGCGGAAAAATCACTAATTTGCTGAATGGCTTGTCAGGATAATCTGGATTTTCACGCTTCTTCCTCATATAACCGATATTTAGAACTAGGAAAATGATTAGGGTGTTAATGATCAGACTCACTATTATCATTATTACTTCTCCATCCGGATAGATATTGGCTGAATGAATTCCGATAGGTCTCCATAAGTCGATAATCAGTCAAATCCAGATGGATGGGAGTAATACTGATGTAACCTTCCTGAACAGCGGCTACATCACTCTCTGGTTCCTGATCCTCTTCTACAACTCCTCCACCCATCCAATAATAAGTGTTGCCACGGGGGTCGCGTCGTTCCTCAAATAAATTATCGTAATTGCGCACTCCCAGTCGGGTAATGCGCACTCCTTTAATTCTATCTTCCGTTAAAGCCGGAACATTAATGTTGACCAAAGTAGTCGGTTCAATGCCTTCTTTCATCACCAGTTGGATCATTTGTCTCGTAAAACGAGCTGCTGTAGCAAAGTCCAGCCCTCCCCCTTCAGCATTGAGTGAGACAGCTATAGAAGGACATTTCATAACAACGGCTTCTGCTGCTGCTGACACAGTTCCTGAGTATAACACATCAGTACCCAGGTTAGGTCCATGGTTTATTCCCGAAACTACTAGGTCTATCTCTTCTTCAACAAGACGGGCTAAAGCCAATTTTACACAATCAACCGGAGTACCTCCTACGATCCAAGCCTTTTTCACCCCGGGCAAACTAGTGGGTACTGCTTTAATCGGCTCAAATACCGTAATAGAATGACCGGTTCCGCTTCTCTCCCGATCGGGTGCGATCAGATACAATTCTGCTATACGACTTAGTTCTCGTATTAAGCTGTGTAAGCCTTGAGCTTGAATACCATCATCATTGGTCAGTAAAATTCTCATTCTTGGAAAGTAACACCCCGCTCCAGCAATCCTATATGATTAATTGGCCAATAGGTCAAAAATGCTTTACCTTTTATCCGATCTTCGGTCAACCAAGCATTCCAATAATGACTGTCAAAACTGTGGTTGCGATTATCTCCTAAAACCAAGAGACTATTAGCAGGCACTTCCACCGGCCCAAATTCATAGTTTATTGGCTCTAACAGGTATGGTTCATTAAGAGCCTTCCCGTCTATGTAAACCTTACTATCTTTGATTTCAACCTGTTCTCCCGGCAAAGCAATTATTCTTTTAATATAATCCTCATCCGTGTTCAGTACATCTGGAGGATCCAGAACTACAATATCGCCCCGTTGCGGTTCGGTAAAGTAGTATAAAAACTTATTGACCATGACCCGATCCTGCAGCTGTATGGTCGGCAGCATGGAACCGCTGGGAATGATCCTGCCTTCAATAACGAAGGTTCGCAAAATCATGGCTAGAATAAATGCGATAACTATTATGCTAAGAGTTTCTTTAATAAAGTTTCCAATTTCCTTGTTCATAGCCCACCCCGTCAAAATTCGTAAATATTAATAGTCATTTCTTCTTTGTCTTTGTCACGGTCTTTAGTCAAACCAAACATTATTTGCTTGTCTTTGAGAGCTTTATTTAAGAAGTCAACAATGTAGACCAGTTCGGGATCAGCCTTAAAGGTTTTATGAGCAATTATCACTAGCTTTCCCTGTTGATCATCCATAAGTGGTTCTCCTTCCCAATTAATTGTAGTGGAAGCGGTATTCATTTACAAGCAATCGAATTTTACAGCCCTAGGGTATTCCCAAGCAGGGATGGATCTGAGGAACAATCCGAACGTGGATAAGAGTATGCAAAGCCTGGGTTTGATAATCCAATATAGTATCAATGTCGGCTGCATCGCCGTTCGAACAAGCCGTAACCGGTTGCAGGAATAAAGGTATATCTTGACTAACTGAACTAATGATCTGAACGGCCTGCTCAACTTCTTCCCGGCGAGTTTCCGGTGTTATTACTAGCTTTACATAGCAAGGTTTAGAGCTAGCCCGGATCAGAAAACGCCTGTGATGATCCCAAAGATCTTTTCCAGTAGCCGAGGGAAGCTTAAAATCAATACTTACCATATCCAAATAAGGTAGGCATCTATCCAATTCTTCCAGTAAAGTAGCATTGGTTTCCAGGAAATTTTTACGATGCATTAATTGGGTCTGCTGAACTACCTCCCTAAGATAGTCGCCGGCTAACAGTGGTTCACCCCCAGTAAAGCTGATCCAAGATGCAGTGAATTCCGCTAAGATTTGCAGCAGCTGTTGACTGGAGAGGGGGTTTTCTATCTGCCTGACTTTTTCCTTTGTACATGGTTGAAAATAGATCAGGCACGATGAACTAGGCTGTCGGCTGTCCAAGGTATCACAATAGCTGCAGTGAAGGTTGCAACCACTAAAACGTACAAATACTTGACGGGTTCCTACCAATAATCCTTCGCCTTGTACGCTCTCAAAAACTTCCGCCAGATTAGCTTTCAATGACTACTCCCTTGACTTTGCAGCGGGCCAGATAAATCTGCTCCAATTCATTCTGATAGCGCCGCATAACCTTTTGGGCAAAGGCATTTATGTCTTTGATGCCTATTTCCTCTAGCCCGGCAGTCTTTATTGGGGTTCCTTCCGTGCGGATATTTAGTCCCACATGAATTAGGGTTGATGTTATAGAACAGGTCGCTATGGAAACCGACAATTTACCACGGTTGACAAATAGATCATCACCTACTCTAGTTACCGGTACTTCAAACAATTCTAATTCTTCTTTGATGCCAGTAATAAAAGCGCGTTGCCGATAGACAGCCAATTCTAAATCGGTAGAAAAGTGCTCAATAATGAAGCTAAGCATTAGGGGCGAATAAATATGATTTTTCTCTTTAACATCATATAAATCCACCATATGCTCCAGCGGAACATTACTCGGCCCCATGAAGGCTACGACAGCATCACCAGTTAAGTCGAAGTTTCGATAGATCCAATGCGGAGCCAGTTCCTTGCCAGTGTATTCAATTTGTTTCTCAGTCACTAAAATTTTCAACACTTTACTCCCACCTTTCGAAAAGCATTTTGATTGGTAACACAGGATGGACACTCTCCACATGGCTTGTCTCCATCCTGATAGCAACTCCAAAGTGAATTCAAGTCCAGGCCAAAACTGAGAGCCTGATAGGCAATATCTTCTTTTGTCATATTCTGAACAAATGATTTGGCATAAACATGATTACGGGTCGAGTAATACAAGGCTTGATTCAGTGCCTCCATAAATATAGCGGAATTATCCGGAAATCTAAGTGCTTCTTCACGGTTGAAACCGCAAATTATCATCTGCGCTCCCATATTCTCAGCTAAACAGGCCGCCAGGTTAACTAATAAACCATTACGATTGGGAACCCAGGGATCAGTTATGGGCGACTGGTTCGGTGATAACAAATCGGAGTTAAGATCATGCACAAAAGGTAGACTAATGACCTGATGGGGTATGACCATGTTGCGAGCAATACGTTGTGAAGCATCGATCTCTTGCTGAGCCGCTTTTTGTCCATAGTCCACCGTTAGAGCTAATACTATTTCCACCTCTTTTTGACCTATTAACATGGAGACCACAGAATCCAAGCCTCCTGAGAGAAGCGCCACCGCCTGCATTATTTTTCCTCCCTATAGGTTGCCCAAGTATGATCGGATTCCCATACTTTGACTGATTCAAGTCGATAACCAGCAAACTGACCTTTCATATGCTGATAAATAAAAGAAGCCAGATTCTCTGAGGTGGGGTTGATTTTATCAAATGGAGGAACTTCATTTATCAAGACATGATCGAACTGATCTAAAACCGCAGTCAGCTCAGCACGAATATCACGAAAATCAACTAGCATACCTATTGAATCCAGCTGCGAACCGGCAATTGTGATTTCGACCTTCCAGGTATGACCATGTATGTTAGCACAATTACCAGAGTATCCAGATAGGTAATGGGCGGCATCGAAATCCTGGGAAACGGTTAAATAATAAGGCATACTTCCTCCTAAATTTTCCTGTCGATACGCATTCTATTTTAGCACCATATTTGTGAAATCCCAAACAGAAGTCATCATGCAATAAGGCAATATTCGTACTAGCAGATAGCTTGATGTCTTCAGTTCCATGCAAAACTGCATGCAACCAATGCAGCCATGCGTTTTGTCACGGCAGATATTTGGGCACCACATTAGCTTGGAGGCTCTGTAACTCAGCTCAATGGGGGCTTATGCCGTGTTAGTGCTATTATGGCACACTTATTGCTTTATCTATCAGCAAATAGTTGACCACGTATTGGAGAGGTGAACGCAAAATGATGTGGTCTTTCTATTGATACCACGTTTTGCAAGAGAACATAAGGAGGGGTATAAATGGGTTTATCGTTAACTAAATACAATAATTATAAGAGTCTATACCAATCAAAACTAGTAGAGGCTGACGAGGCCGTGAAAGTCGTGAAATCTGGTGATTGGGTTCAGTATGGGGAATTTGTTATGCAGCCACGGGAACTTGATGCTGCGCTGGCTAAACGTGTCAATGAACTCCATGATGTAAAGGTTCGCGCTGTAACCATAACTATGGTTCCGGAAATCGTTAAAGCCGATCCGAAAAGAGAGCACTTTCGCTTTAATGATTGGCATTTCTCTGGGTTCTCCCGCGCTTTGCATGAACAAAACCTATGCAACTATATTCCCATTACCTATCACGAAGCCAAAAAAATAATTAGTGAATTTGTTAGTATCGATGTTGCTTTTGTATTGGTGGCGCCCATGGATCGCAATGGCTATTTCAATTTGGGTACTTCCAACTCTATAACATCATATGTGCTCGATAAAACCAAAACTGTAATCGTTGAGGTGAATAAATCTGTACCCGTATGCTTAGGCGGCAATAGTGAAGCGGTGCATATTTCGCAGGTTGATTATATAGTGGAGAGTCAGGATAATACCAAACTTTTAAATCTTCCTAAGGTAAACATCAGCGATGAAGACCGTAAAGTTGCTCTTAATGTAATGGAGAAACTGGAAGATGGTGCCTGCTTACAACTAGGCATCGGCGCCATGCCCAATGCCATTGGCGCCATGATTGCAGAATCTGGGCTCAAAGATCTAGGGATTCATACCGAAATGCTGGTGGACTCCTTTGTGGATATGTATAATTCCGGAGTTGTAACTGGTAAACGCAAGCAAATCGATAAGGGAAAAATCGTGTATACCTTTGCCATGGGAACTGATAAGCTTTACGATTTTTTAGATTTGAATCCGGTTTGTGCTAGTTATCCGGTTCATTATACCAATGATCCATTTATTATCGCCCAAAATGATAAGGTTTTCGCCATAAATAACGCTATTGAAGTAGATCTTTTTAGCCAAGTAGCTTCGGAAGCTTCTGGGACCAGGCAAATATCAGGAACTGGTGGTCAGCTTGATTTTATGTTCGCTTCTTTCCGCTCCACAGGCGGCAAAGGTTTCATATGCCTTAGCTCTACCAAGAAGTTGTCAGATGGTACGGTGATTTCACGCATTCGCCCCACCTTATCACCCGGCACAATTGTAACTATCCCCCGCTCCCTAAACTACTATGTAGCAACTGAATATGGAATCGCTTTGATGAAAGGACAAAGCACTTGGCAGCGTGCTGAAGAACTCATAAAAATAGCCCATCCGGACTTTCAAGATGAGTTGATCAAAGAAGCGGCCCGAATGAAAATTTGGGTACGTACCAATAAACAAAATGATTAATTCCCTTAAGCATTAAGATTTTTATCTTTTAGCGGGTGCTTAACCTTTGCACCCGCTTCATTGTGTAAACTAGGTCACATTATCCTTTAGGGGTGACCTGATATTTTCGAGCTTTACGGGATATAGTTGAGGCATCTACCTCTAATATCTGGGCAGCTTTATAATAGGAGTCAGTAATCAAAAAGGTCTTTTCCAGCATTATTTTTTCCACGTATTCCACCGCGTTTTTCAAGGGTACGATTCTATTCACAGTAACAGGCCGATCATCATCATTAAAGGGTTCATCACTGTTAAATAAATAAGAAGGTAAGTGATTTAAGCCGATTTTCTCAGTACTTGAAGTAACTAGCAATCTTTCGATCAGATTTTCCAGCTCTCTAATATTTCCCGGCCAATCATAACGCATTAAAATTTCATAAACTTCAGGTTCAATTTCTTTTCTGTAATTATAATGATGGTTAAAGTGTATCAAGAAATGTCGTACTAGAAGAGGTATGTCTTCCAAGCGATCACGCAGGCTGGGCACATGAATCGGAATAACATTTAGACGGTAGTATAGATCCTCACGAAAATCTCCCTGTTTCACCATCTGTTCCAAGTTCTTATTAGTAATCGCAATAATCCGCACATCTATTTTTATCGGTTTAGTGCCTCCGACTCGAAAGATATCTCTCTCTTGGATAGCTCGTAATAGTTTAACCTGCAAATGCAAGGGAATGTCACCTATTTCATCCAGAAGTAATGTCCCCTCATGAGCTAACTCAAATAGTCCCGGCTTTCCCTCTTTCTTGGCTCCAGTAAATGCTCCCCCTTCATAGCCAAATAACTCAGACTCAATCAAGTTTTCGGGAATGGCTGTACAGTTCACCTTAACAAACGGCCCGTTTTTTCGGGCACTATGGCATTGAATAATTTCCGCTATGCGCTCTTTGCCCACTCCCGATTCACCCGATATTAATACCGTAGAATCAACTTCGGCAATTTTCATGGATTGGTAGACCAGGTTTTCCATCTCGGGATTTTTGAAGACCATTTCTCCGGACAACTGGACCTGCATTTGCTTCATTTGAAACTCGAAATGAGCATTCAGTCCTTCTAATTGCTCGACCCGTTGCTTAAGCATATTCAATTCACTAACATCACGAACACTGGTGACAATCCGAAAAATATTGCCGTCCTCATCAAATACAGGAGTGGCCGACACCAATAAATTTGTGCCGGTCACTGTTGATAAGGTTATAGTAATTGATTTTCGTTGCTCTAATACCAGTATGGAAGCAGATCGAGATAAGATGCCCTGATCTACCAACTCATACATAGTTTTATTGACCAGCTCTTCCTCTCCTAAACCTGTCATACGTTTAATGGCCTGGTTTATGCGCAGTGTTAGTCCTTCCCCATCGGTAATATACAACCCATCGTAACTGGAATCAATGATAGCGTCCAGTTCTGCATTCAACGACTTTACATAAGCTAATTCCCGGGTAACTTTCTCCAGCTCCGAAGTGTCATATAACACGGCTACGGCACCGGTCACTTCACCATTATTAATGATGGGAGCACGATTAGTTATAAAGGAAGTATCACCAACCCGAATCTTAATTCCATACTCACATTTTTTACTCCTGATTATGTCAAATAGGTGACTCTCGGGAATAGCATCATTAATAAATGACCCCAGGACATCGCTACGTGGCAAACCGGTATATCGTTCTGCCGCACGATTCCATATTCGAATGATACCCTGGCAATCGATGGCTACAATTGGATTATAGGCGGAGTTAATTACTGTTTCCATCTGTCCAGCTAACTCATCGATAATACTGTTTAAGGCCACCATTATATCTGACTTGGTAAGGAATCCAATTACCTGATTATTTTTCACCACAGGATAACGACCAGTGTAGAAAATATCAACATCCCGAATGTCTTGTTCAGGATGCAGATACTTAACCTGTTGGGTCATATATTCTTTAATGGGATTCTCCATATCGATCCGATCAACTATAGCTCGAACAAGATGTGTTTTGGTTAACAATCCAACCATTTGGCCATTTTTCATGACCGGTGCCCCATCTATTTTGTTTTTCATGAACAACCTTGCTGTCTCCCACAGGCTGCTGTCTGTATCCAGTACAATCGGATCAACGGTCATGAATTCATCGACCTTCATATTCCACCTCCAAGTCCTAAATGATATATAAATATAGTGCTTAAGTATGCCAAAATGATCTATAATTAGAACTGTATATAATTAGTATATGGCTATTATTTACATTCTTTCTTTATTATCTTAGTTTATGGGAGAGGATAAAATGAGCAACAACCCTTTATTCTTGCGAAAATACACTTGTCCACTATGTAAGACCCCTTTTAAGTCGCAAAGTATTCGCTCATCGGCTGTTTATGTAGAAAATCGTGAACCTGACCTTCATGTGATATACCGCGGTCACAGCCCCTTACATTACTCAATAATTGTGTGCCCAACCTGCGAATATGCGACATCTAATTCAACTTTTAGTGAGTCACTGCATGATGAGGTTGAAGTACCGCTTTCCCGTGCACTGAAAGTATTAAAAGAAGATAATCGCCCTGACTTTTGCGGTGAACGTGATGCTGAGCTTGCTTTACAGTGTTTTCGTTTGGCAGTTCGTACTGCGCAACTAAAAAAGGTTCCACCTGGTGAATTAGCTGGGGTTTTCCTTGGTACTGCCTGGGTGGCACGTGAAACAGGCAAAACAGAGATTGAATCTCAATACCGAAAAGAAGCCCTCCAATATTACCTTGAAGCCTATAACAGCTCATCTCAAATTGGTAATTTAAACGATTTACAGGCCGCTTATCTAATAGGTGAACTGTACCGTCAGGAGAAGAATTACCCGCAAGCAGTCAATTGGTTCAATGTGGTTATATCCAATCCGCAAATAAAAAGCCATCCTTCCATTGAAAAGATGGCCCGGGAACAATGGGCCCTCAGTCGCGAGGAAGCCCAGCAGGAAAAAGGGTAAACGGTTTTATAACTTAATTAGTTCGCGCTTATCAAAAAAGTAAAGATACATCTCCCGTACAGGTTTGCCATGGATTTGTTCAAGGGCACGCCGATACCAGTAAACTTGATTCTGATAATGCTCTACTCGTTTCTCCAAGTTGTATTCGGTAATACGATCGCTTTTATAATCCACCAGTATAAAACCATCATTTTCCTCAAAGTACAGATCGATAACTCCCTGCACCAATAGAGTCTCATCACTGATATTCTCTCCGCTTATAACTTCATTAGCCGGGCAAATCAAATTAAATGGTGCCTCGCGATATACTCGGGCAGCACTTTTAATACGTTGACCCAAGGGTGAGTTTACAAAAACTTGAATGGCCTCTAAATCTACAGTCTCCGCCTCCAACTCAGATAGTATTTCTCGGTTCACCAGGCTTTCCAATAAAGCAGACAGCGAGGCAAGCGAGCCGTCCATATTGATCTGGCCAAGGTGCTGCATAACTTTATGCATGGCTGTACCCCGCTGTAGTGCATTGAGCCGCGGGGCTGGATCGATAAACTGAGGTTGGGTTATGACCTCCGGAACTTGTATGGCTATTTGCTGACGGTCGGCTTTATAGTTTTCCCGGATTTGGGTTACGAAGAGTTTGGAGGGCAAGGTTTCACTTTCCTTAAAAGGATAATTCCAATTGAGGATAGCAAATATTTTTTCTTGTTCATCGGAAACCGGCATCTCCTGCTCCGCTTTCCAAAGCTGTCCGGTTATTTCAGCCCTTTGTCGCTTACGCTTCAGCTTCTCTCCCAGACTGAAACGGCTTAATATCTGTACCTGCCAACAGCAGGTGTCTTGAATTATAGGTTCTTCCCAGGCAGTGGTCATACGATCTCGCAGCTGACTTCCTTGGGAATGACGCATTATTACCGGTACCACCCAGTCCAAAAAGCAGCGGGCCTGAGCCAGTTGATGATGTGCCATTGGCCGAGCCCAGCGCTTCACCGCAGTGTCGATTCGCCTCACTGAGCCCACTAAAATAAGCTTATTCTTGGGGCGCGTGCAAGCCACGTAGAGAATACGCATCTCTTCTGATAAATTCTCGGAACGGATCCTCTGTTTTACAACATTACGAGCAATAGTATCCATACTAGCTCTTAACTGCAGGTTTACAAAACGCGGCCCCAGTCCCAGATCCTTATGCAGCAACAGAGGATTGGTCAGATCACGCAGATTAAACTGTCGACCCATCCCGGCCACTATAACTATTGGAAATTCCAGGCCTTTGCTTTTATGAATGCTCATCAACCGCACCACATTATCGTTTTCTCCCAGAATCTTAGCCATATCCATGTCTCCGCTACTGGCTTGAATTTGTTCTATGTAACGCAAGAATTGAAATAATCCCTTAAAGGAGGTATTTTGAAACTGTCTGGCCCGGTCATGCAGTATGCGTAAATTAGCCTGTCGTTGAATACCCCCTGGCATAGCGCCTACGTAGTGATAGAACCCGGTTTCCAGTAAGACCTGCCACAGAAAAGTGTCCATCGGTAACAAACGAGCTTCCTTTTTCCACCGATTAAGCTGATCGATCATAGCCACCAGGCGTTGGCCTAATTGATTATTATTACTGTCTCCGTACTTTTTGACCGCTTCATAAAAGGTTCCTTTCGGGCTATCTGCACGGATAGTTATCAAGTCGTCCACCGAAAAATCAAAAATGGGTGAGCGCATAACTCCTGTCAGTGGAATATCCTGGCGTTTATTATCTACTAGACGGAGCAGATCCAGAAAAATGCCTACTTCCACGGTATCAAAATAGCCACTATTTACATCTGCATAACAAGGAATATTCTCGGCCAAAAATATTTCCTGAAACACCCCGACCCACTTGGCGGTAGATCGCATAAGAATGACAATGTCACGATAATTGACCGGGCGACAATCATTCAGCCTCGTGTCCCAGATCTGTTGAGTCAACAGTTTTTTGATGCGTTCCGTTACCAGACGGGCTTCTATTTCTATCTGGTCAGCTTCTTCCAGTATATCTTCCTCATCAGGATCAGCTTGAGCGTCACGGTCAATTATTAATAATTCAACATCTCCCGGGCTTAACGGTCTTTCCAGGGTGCCATGTACCAATTTTACTTCCTCATCATAGACTACTTCACCCAGCTGTGCGGACATTATATGCTCAAAAATGCAGTTAACTGCGTCAATGATCGGCTGGCTGCAACGGAAATTTTGATCCAGGTTTATACGGCGGTCAATGCTTGCGTCTTGCACCTTAAAATCGTGATATTTTTCTATGAACAAACTAGGGTCAGAGAGGCGAAATCGATAAATGCTCTGTTTAACATCACCCACCATAAACATATTGTCCTGCCTTTTAATCTGATTGAGCAGGGTTTCTTGAACGGGATTACTGTCTTGATATTCATCAACAAAAATATATGCAAATCGCTGGCGATAGTCGTCAGCCGCCTCAGGAAACCGAAGTATAGATAGAGCACAGTGCTCCAGATTATTAAAATCCAACAGACTCTTTTCCATCATGTGCTGATGGTATAGATCAGCAAATCGTTCTACGATTTGATAAAGCGATAGCATAACCTTATGGAGCTGGTTTAACTCATCGATAAGTTCCTCAGGATGACGCGGCAATATTTCGGTGATGCTTTTGAGTATGTCCCGAGCCTCCTGGCGCAGTTCCTTTACTTCCGCAACCAAGCCGGGATCAGCATCCTTTTCGGCGGGTTTCAAACGAGAAAGTGCAAAACCCTTAATAAAAGTATAAAATTCGCTGAGGTCATGCTGGAAGTATGCAGTTTTCAAATCCTTCATCTGCTGCAGATCCAAGCTTAGAGTCTCCAGTTGGCGCTGTGACCCTCCCGGCATCAGGCATTTCGCCTGTGCTATTTCCAAAAGCTGCTCGACTGCCGTTAGCCGCTGTTCAAGTATCATATGCAGCTCTGATCCCCAACTGCTCTGTTCAAATTGAGCTTTATCCGCCGTAAACATGGCCGTTTTCTCCTGTAACCAGATCAACGGATCAGGTTGGCTTTGCATAAAATCATATATCTGTAGAACAAGGTCTCTAAGCGGGCTGTCATCACGGCTGGAAGAAAATATTTCCACTAGTTCAATAAAGCCGGGGTCACTTTGTTCATATTGCTCTTCCATCAGTTCTTCCATAACTTCCATTTTTATTAATCCTGCCTCAGTTTGGTCGGCGATGCGATAACGGGGATCAAGATCAATCAGATGAAAATAGTTGCGAACTATCTGGTTACAGAAAGAGTGCAGAGTGCTTATTTGGGCGTGATTTAGCAAGAGCAACTGTTTGCGCAGATGAAGGTCATGGCCATCCTTTTCGATTGTTTCCATCAAAGCAGTACTGATGCGTTCTCTCATTTCCGCAGCAGCGGCCTGGGTAAAGGTGACCACCAACAGGCGATCAATATCTACTTTTTGATTAATAATTATATGTAAAATGCGCTGCACTAGGACAGCAGTTTTTCCAGAGCCAGCCGAAGCGGCCACCAATAAATTACTACCTTGGGCTTCAATAGCTTGCTGCTGTTGAGGAGTCCATTCAGTCATTTATTTCACCTCATTTCTGCGCATAAGTTCCATAGCCTGATCGTTACTATAACTGGGCAGATAGCGGTAGTGGTTGCCTTCAAATAATGGATCGAACTGACAGATGGAATGATAAGGGCAGAAGGTACAAGCGTTGTCCTTATCCCGTCGATAAGGTTCTATAGATGCATTACCCTGGATAATCTCTTGGGCAAGTCGGCTTACCTTACTATCGGCGTAGTTCAGCAGTATGGGCCATTCGTCTTCTGCCACCACCGAGGATGTTTCCCGCACTGTATCGTTGAGATTGACCGCTGCGGGTATAATCAGTGAATCGCCTTTAATATCATGATCCATGCTTTTAAGTAGACGAAGATCTTTGAGCACTAATCCCTTCATGCGAAACTGTTTTTGCATTTCTTGTTGGACTTTCTCAGCGATCATATCATCGGTTCGAACTAAAGGGTCATGGATGTGAAAATAAAAAATACCGGCTGGTTTTAGACTATCTAAGCCCCAATAACTAGCCTGCTCCAAAATCGCCTGCAGGTATACCACTAACTGCAGCGATAATCCATGATACATTTCGTCCAGATACAGACTTTGGTTACCGGTTTTATAATCTATGACCTTAACATAACTGTCCTCACCATTATCCAGAATATCTATACGATCCACCCGACCTTCCAGCAACACTTTGGTCCCATCCGCCAATTCCACTGTGATGGGAGGAAATTGACCTTTCAAACCAAAGCTAACCTCAAAGGCGGCCGGTTGAAAATCTCCTTTTTGGACGTGATTTACTACCGCTTGCACGGTAGTTCTTCCCATGCGTTTCAATCTTTCTACCATATAGAGATAGCGATGGCTGCTGGCAAATACCCCTTCACCAAATTCCTCTACCAAGCTGTCCATTATCGAATCCACTAAGACATCACTCTGCTCGCTGGTAAGGTCATTCCAGGGCAGTTTCTGGCGAGCCACTTCTTCACCAAAGGAAGACAAGCATTGGTGTAAAAGTTCCCCTATATCAGGCATGGCTACCGAGTATTCCACGCGTTCCCAAGGACGCAGGCCATAGCGCACCAAATGAGCAAACGGGCAGGCCGCAAACTGCTCTAAGCGGGATACACTACTTTTAAAAGGTTGCGGATAAATAGCGGAAATGTTCTGGCTGGTCAAACCAGATACAGCATTGCGATGAAATAAGGCTTGTTGAGTACGCTCGATAATAGGCTGCCACTGGGGGTGTTGTTGATACCAATACAGAATTTGCCACCAAAAGTCCTCCAGGGATTCTCCATCCAAGTACTGGCGCATCTGTTGAATCAAGTGTTTGAAAGTGCTCCTGGGAGGGCCGACTATGGCTAACTGGTTTTCACGATCCTGTAAAACATCACTGTGGATCTGTAATCCAGGAAACAATCTGGTTAAGCGGTCAATTAGTATGGATGGCCTTAAAGAATGCCCTTCCCCATCGGCCCGAGCATAAGATATCCACAACACATCATCGGGTTTGCTCAGCATACTGTAAATGGATAATCGTTCTTCCTCTAGTTTTCGCTGGCGTGCCCCCGGAAGTTCAAGACCTTTTTCGATCAATGCACTGCGTTCTTCCTCCAGTAGCAGACCGTCTAAAACAGATACCGAAGGGAGCAAGCCATCGTTAATTCCTAATACAAATAGGGCTTTGACGCCCCGGCTTTTTAAATGTTCAATGTTGCCGATAAGGACCTGATCTACGGTAGTTGGTATCAGTCCCAACTGGTAAGAAGCAAAACCGGCCTCCAGAATGCGGCGATATTCCGCAAGTGTGCCAGGTTGATCCCCCATAATATCAACGGTCTGGTCGAAGATCCGCATGACGATATTCCAGATTTGAGTATGTTCATATACCTGCTCATATTTGCCCTGTGCTTTTAGCTCATCGATCCACTCTTCTAAGCGAACAAATATATCCTGGTGTTGAAGATAATCATAAAGACCTGCCGTATAGTCGCCCACAGTGGTGGCCTGACGCACCACCTCTTCCATGTTAGCTACCGGATCCATAAAACTGTGCCGCCAGAGATTAAGCTCTTCCAGGGGTTGATCTTTACCCAAATTGAATTCCCGCTTCCACTGTCCACCTTTAATACCGTAAGTGATAGCATAATTTTCCAGGATTTCGACTTCGTCAATCTGTAAATCGGTCAAAGCGGTTTTCAGGTAGCGCAATACATCCAAAGGCCGATAATTCTTAATGAACATATCCAGCAACGACAGAATGTATTCCACCAGTGGATGGGTCATGATGTCCCGTTTGTTATCTGTGAAGAAAGGAATGCCATATTCCTGGAAACTTCGGCCGATCAAATGGCCGTACCGGTCCATATCCGAACAGATCACCACCATATCACGCCAGCGCAGTTGGGCCTCACGAGCCAGACGCATGATCTCGGCAGCGGCCCGTTCTACTTCTTGATATATGGTAGTAGCTGCAAATATCCCAAGTCCAGAGACATCTCCCTGGTACCCATGATGAGGATAAGCATAAATCTCCCGTTGCAGATGGGACAGCGATCTATTGCGATTAGATGGCTCACCACTAAGGTGAATATATTCCTGAGGCAATTGCAGATCAAAGGCCAACCGCTCGATGGCGTCATAGGCACGGCGGGTTGATGCAAACAATTCTTGGTCGCGGCATTTGTTACTCAAATCCAGGGTATAGGCACAAGTTAGCTGGGAGGAGATCTGCATCATTTTATGTATTATGCTCAGCTGTTGGGGTGTCAAAGTAGTAAACCCGTCCATCCAGATCAGACTGTTACGCAAAAAAGTTGATTCATGAATTCTTTCCAAGACTAGATTGAAGCGCTCATCTAAATCCAAATAGCGGGTGCCTAGGTAATTATTGAAATGCTCATAGATCAAAGCGATATCATGCAGTTTATTTCCCAGAGTGTCAGTCAGATCCTTTGCAACTAAACCCAACATCTCTATAGTAATATTGTAATTTTTGAGCTCAGACAAAAAAGTGCTCACAAACTGTACGAAGCCATCCTGTCGGCTGACCTTCTGGTAGATGGTCAGTTCGGGGGCCAGATCATCAATTATTCTGCGCAAGACCATGTGACGCCCCTGTTCATCGATCATGATCCGAGTCTTTCCGCCGACTTCATCGAGAATGCGTTCCGCCAACCGGTCAAAACTCAGCACTTCCACCTGCATAATACCGGGAAGCTGCAAAGATTGGATCAAGTCTCTTTCCGATTGTAGTGTAAACTGTTCCGGAACCAATAATATTAACTTACGGCCATCATTCTTGTCTAACTGGTCTTTGATCTGATTAAATATTAGGCGGCTTTTGCCACTTCCAGCCCGGCCGGCTATATGGACAACTTTCATTCCCCTCACCTCCCTGAGCACATTGGATATTAGTCTATTATAACAGCAATT
>CAZTZX010000005.1:0-21772 GCA_964618175.1 uncultured Syntrophomonas sp.
AACCTGCAACCTTCGGGTTATGAGCCCGACGAGCTACCAACTGCTCCATCCCGCGATATGGTGGAGGGAGAAGGATTCGAACCTTCGAAGGCGTTGCCAACAGATTTACAGTCTGCCCCCTTTGGCCGCTTGGGTATCCCTCCGTAGATTTAGGTTACTGGAGCCGAGCACAGGACTTGAACCCGCAACCTGCTGATTACAAATCAGCTGCTCTACCATTGAGCTAGCTCGGCTCAAGCAAATTCTATTTTAACTGCTGACATATTCAAAGTCAATAGAATATAAACTGGATTCCAATGCCATAAGAAAAGCGCCTTCCGGTTAGAAAGACGCTTCTTTACTGTCTTTGTATAACGGTTACAGTTCATTGCGATCTTCCAAATACTTTTCCAGCTTGCGTTTCACTCTCTGTAAAGCATTGTCAATTGACTTAACATGGCGTTTCAGTTCTACTGCTATCTCCTGATAGGATTTACCCTCCAGGTAAGCCATGAGAACTTTCCACTCCAGTGAACTGAGGATCTCGCCCATCTTTCGCTCAATAAAGATAAATTCTTCGCGGCTGATAATGATGTCTTCCGGGTTGGTGATTTTGTTGGTAGATATTATATCCATTAAGGTTCGGTCGGATTCTTCATCATAAATGGGCTTATTCAGAGAAACATACGAATTTAGAGGTATATGCTTCTGGCGGGTAGCTGTCTTGATAGCAGTGATTATCTGGCGGGTTATACAGAGCTCGGCAAAGGCCCTAAAGGAAGTGAGCTTGTCCACCTTATAATCACGAATAGCCTTAAAAAGGCCTATCATCCCTTCCTGGATGATATCCTCCTTGTCCGCTCCAATAAGAAAATAAGACCTCGCTTTGGCCCTTACAAAGTTCCGATATTTATCAACCAAATATTCTACTGCAGACTGTTCGCCTTGCTGGGCTAATGCTACGATTTCCTCATCGGTCATCTCTGCATATGTAATGTAGATCTGTGCAGCGATAGAACTATACATTCCGTCGCCTCCATTGATATGTTTTTACCTGGAAAAAACGCTGACTATGCAGCGTACTGTAGGCATTGTATCAATTATAGCCACTGGTCGGTATCTCGTCAAGGAAAGGCTTGACGCGGCGGGCCTTTTTTCCTACATTTTCCCACTAATTGTCTCTCTGGCGCATTAATTCGTAGATAAGCAAAGCAGCGGAAACTGAGGCATTTAAGGAGTTCACCTGTCCAAACATGGGGATACGCACCAGCAAGTCGCAATTCTCCCTGACCAGGCGCCTTATCCCCCGACCTTCTCCTCCTATCACCAAAACGGCTGGGAAAGGTATCACCGTACGGAAATAATCTTGGGGACCGGTCATATCAGCTCCAATCACCCAAAAACCGATCTTTTTAAGGCCTTTAAGGGTATTTACCAGATTGGTTTCCTGAACTACGGCTATATGTTCAGTTGCTCCGGCTGATGCCCTGACTACGGTAGGAGTAATGGCAGCGGAATGATGACGTGGGAGTATAACTCCACTTACTCCGGCACATTCAGCTGTTCGGATTATCGAGCCTAAATTCTGCGGATCTTCAACTCCATCCAGAAGTAATACGATAGATCTGTCCCCCGCATCGGCGGCCCGGGCAACAATATCATCCAAGTCAGCATATCCATATGCCCCCACTTCAGCCGCGACTCCTTGATGAGGAGCCTGGGGATAAAGGCGATCTAATTCGATACGGCTGGTCATATGGACAGGTATGGATTTCTCGTTGGCTAAGGTCAATATCACCTCTATACGTGGAGTGGGGCGTTCTTTTAACACATATAGCTTGTGAATCTTTCTTTGTCCGCGCATGGCTTCAGTCACGCTATTGATACCGCCCAGAATTTCTTGCACTATCTCAACCCGCCTATAAAATAATTTGGCATTTTCTGCCCACTAAGATAACCAACCTCGGCGCTGGCATCTATTTAAGACTGATCCGGCCGAAACTGATCGTCACTTACCATGATCTGTGCATAATGGTCCCTGGGGAAGCTCTCATCATAAGGAATATTTTTAAATAATACCGGGAACTTTTCCTGGAACAGATGCAGCAATGGTATAGCTACCTGACGCATCTGGGGGTGGGCCGGAACCGCACAGCGTAACTGGAAGAAATGGCGCCACTCACGCATATTAAAGGTCACCGCCAATTCGGTTTTTAGGCTGTTGGGAAGCACCGAACGAGCTTCCTGAGGAGAGCAACCTTGATCCAGCATCTTTATATAACAGTCTTCAGCCGCCTGGCAAGCTTGCCGCCATAAGGCAAGGCTTTCCTGGTCTTGAAGAAAAAATGGCTCAATCAGGGTTATCTCTCTTCCGAATTTGTCCTGACTGTAGTTGCAGTAGCGAGTCGATTCCTGACTGTAGGAGGCAATGCGGTGGCGCACGATTTCATGAGTGATTCCTCGGTCAACTATAAATAGCACGGTGACTTTTTCATGCTCTATCACTGATTCGTGACCACGGGACAGGATTGATTCCAAAAAACGGGGATTAAATGTATCTCCCATGCGGTCTTCTGATTTGTAGCATATACGGGCACATCGTTCCAGACGAATCAGCTTGTTCTCATCCAATTCCTCCCGGGGCACCATAACCTGCGGTTTTATTATTATCATACCTTTTCCTCCCTTGCCTGCTTGATGGAACCGGAGTCCTCACTATCACTAAATCCCAACGACTGGTTCACTAATTCCAATAGCCGCTGGTCATCACCTTTTAAGTATAAATAGCCCAGCAGTGCTTCAAACCCAGTACTCATCTGATAGTCAGCTGGATCGGCATGCCGGGGAGCTATACTTTTGGCGTTGCGCCCCCGCCGGACAATATCCTGTTCCTGAGCACTGAGTTGATCATAGAGAAGTCGGATAACTCTGGCCTGGCTCCCGGCTCTAACTAATTCCACGGTGTCATGGTGGATGTCCTTTACCCGTCGATTACCGGCGGCCACCACATGAGTACGCACCAGCAGTTCAAAAACAGCATCGCCAATATAGGCCAGAACTACCGCCGAGTACTCTTTAAGAGCATTCTCATCTAATTGTTCATGATTCAGCAAATTTCCAGCGAACTCCTTCCCGGGTATCTTCAATCATGATTCCCGCTTCGGTCAGCTGATCACGGATCTGATCGGATAATTCATAATTGCGGTGGGCTTTTAATGAAGAACGTACTGATATTAAATAATCAACCAGATAGCTTATCTGCGGAGCGCTCTCATAACGGAACCGACTCCCGCCTTCCAGATCTTCCACGGTAACTCCCAAATCACGTAAAAACTCACGCGCTGAATCGGCTAGTTCATATTCTTTCTGATGCCGGGCCGTCTGGCGCAGTTTGGCCACCACTCCCAAAACCCGGTCTACTATTTCTTCTTGATCAAGACTGGGCTTTTCCGTAAAAATGCCTAATAAATCTCCTAATTGCAAATATAGCTCTTGAGCCTGTTGCACCACTCCCTGATCGATAGGATCGTTGGCTTCAGCCTGAGCTAGATATGCATTAATTTCATGCGCCATTTCAAACAGGTGCCCAATAGCCCGGGCTGTATTAAAATCATCATCCATGGCGGCCATGAAATTGTCCCGCAGCTGGCTGAGGTTAGCCCAAAACTGGGCACCTTTTTTTGGCAGAGCCTGGGTGCTCGGTAGCGTCTGGCCTACAAATTCCTCTAGCAAGGTACGAGTAGTCTTGAGACGATGCAAGGCTTTACGGGCTTCTTCTAGTTTACCGTCGTCAAAATCAAGGGGACTGCGGTAGTGGGTCGCTATCAAATAAAAGCGCACCACATCTGCCGGGTACTGGTTTAATATGTCTCTTACGAGGAAGAAATTTCCCAAGGATTTGGACATCTTCTCATGATTGACTGTAATAAAACCGTTGTGCATCCAGTATCGAACAAAGGGTTGACCGGTTAAAGCTTCCGCCTGAGCAATTTCATTTTCATGGTGCGGGAAAATCAGATCACTACCCCCACCATGAATATCAATAGTCTCACCTAGATAATGAGTCGACATGACCGAACATTCAATGTGCCAGCCAGGCCGACCTTTTCCCCAAGGACTATCCCAGGCTGGTTCCCCCGGTTTGGCAGCTTTCCATAGGGCAAAATCCATGGGATCTTCCTTTTGTTCATTTACATCTACCCGGGCACCGGCCCGCATATCATCCAGGGATCTTCCGGATAGTTTTCCATAGTCGGCGAAGGCCCGTACCCGATAGAAAACGTCGCCCTGGAACTCATAAGCAACTCCTTTTTGGATCAATCCGGCTATAGCCTCCACGATCTCAGGAATATGCTCACTGACCCGAGGATGCTTTTGGGCTGGTTTAATCCCTAGATCTTGCGCATCGCGATAGTATTCATCTATATAACGCTGGGCTAAATGAAGGGGGTCCTCGCCTTCTTCATGGGCTCGCTTTATTATTTTATCGTCAACATCAGTAAAGTTCTGAATGTAATTCACCTTGTGACCACGATACTCCAAATAACGGCGTACCGTATCAAATACTACCAAGGGACGAGCATTGCCCAGATGAATTAGATTATAAGTGGTGGGCCCGCAGACATACATGCTGATCTCAGGCGGTTTCAACGGCACCAGTTCTTCTTTTTGCCCGCTGGCCGTATTGTAAAGGCGCATCCTCATTCTCCTCTCTAATATATTCTTCCAACCTGCGTTCTAATTGATCTATGCGGCTCTGCATGGCCACCAAGGTATCAGCGATAGGATCAGGCAACAGATGGTGCTCCAGATCCACTTCCATTTTACCATTGGTAACTTTGGCTCCATCGCGAATTACGATCCGGCCCGGAACACCAACTACTGTGCAGCCTTCTGGCACACTCTTGAGCACGACCGAGCCGCCGCCTATTTTTACATTATCGCCAACATTAAACGATCCCAATACTTTTGCTCCGGCACTGATGACCACGTTGTTGCCGATAGTTGGATGGCGCTTGCCTTTTTCCTTGCCGGTCCCGCCCAGGGTAACTCCCTGATAGATAGTTACATTATCGCCAACCTCTGCCGTTTCTCCGATCACTACACCCATTCCGTGATCAATGAAAAAATTCCTGCCAATTTGAGCTCCGGGGTGAATTTCTATCCCAGTATTAAATCGGCTTACATGAGAAATCAGCCGTGCTATTAAGAACATTCGATGTTTATGGAACCAATGAGCGATGCGGTGATTAACGATAGCATGAAAACCCGGGTAGCATAATATAATTTCCCACACGCTACGCGCGGCTGGATCTCTTTCAAATACAACTTGGATCTCTTCTTTTAGGATCTTAAACATGGGGTCAACCTCCTCAAATCTTTCGGACACCTTCCCATTTAACTACAAAAAAGCCTTTCGTCTGCATAAGAGACGAAAGGCTTAACTTCCGTGGTTCCACTCTAGTTGAGCTGATGATTGGACAGCTCCACTCGTAAATGATAACGGCTTTTCACCGGATATGCCTACTAAATATTCGGCATATCTGCTCCCGGGTGCATTTCAGCGACTTCTTTCCGAGAAAGGGCTTACAGCCGGTGACCCTTTCCTCTCTGGCAGCGATGGACGCTTACTTCTCCCACTCACAGCATTACTTATTCGATTAGTTGCATTATATGCGCCCCACCCAGAGATGTCAACCGGACCGGGCAGGTAAAAATCGGTTATGATAATTAACGCCTCCTCTGGCATGCAGACTCCTGGGAAACGGGATAATGTGGGCATCGTCCCCTGCCAAATCAGCTCCAGAAACAAGGGAGGGCAACAAGTCTCGTTTAGTCCCCCAAGCTCGCCAAAGCTGTTTGCAGACGCCGGGAGGTTTCCTCTCGTCCCCAAACAGCCATGATCAAGTGCAGATCCGGGCCATGTACCTGCCCGGTCAAGGCACAGCGCACCGGCATAAAAACGTCTTTGGCCTTCAGCTTCAATTCCTTGACTACCGCCTTGATACACTGCCGGTATTCATCAGGGTTTTCATTGGACGGCAGCTGGGCAGAAAGGGTCTGCAATACCTGTTTTACTCCAGGCTGACTTAAAACCTGCCGGGCTTCTGCCTCTACGCTAGGCTGATCAAAAAAGATTGGTAATAACTGTTCAATATCTTTTAGGCACACCAGACGCTCCCGAACCGCTTGCATCAACCATTGTACCTGCTCTGAAGACAGCTCTTCCACCTGCCTGGCATAGGCGGTTGCCTCAATGAAGGGCTGCAGTCTTTTATTTAATTCTTGGGTGTCCAGCCTTTTCACATACTGCTGGTTCATCCAGTTGAGTTTATCCAGATCGAACACGGCCGGACTACGGGAAACCCTTTCCAGATTAAAACTATCCGCAATCTGCTTTTGATCCAGGATTTCCTCCTCCCCTTCCGGAGACCAGCCTAATAGAGCCAGAAAGTTGAACAATGCTTCGGGCAGGTAGCCCAACTCCCGGTATTGAATTAATGAGGTAGCCCCATGGCGCTTGCTCATTTTCTGCCGATCCTCTCCCAGGATGAGAGATATATGAGCAAATTCGGGACGCTTAAAGCGCAAAGCTTCATAGATCATAAGCTGACGGGGTGTATTGGCCAGATGCTCCTCGGCTCTCACCACATGAGTTATTTCCATGAGAACATCGTCTATTACTACCGCGAAGTTGTAGGTGGGGATACCGTCAGACTTCATTATTATAAAGTCACCTATATTTTCACTTTCAAAGGTTACTTGTCCGCGTACCAGATCATGCACTACATACACCTGATTTTCCGGCACTTTGAAGCGAATAGCTGGGGTCTGTCCACTGTCTTGATAAGCCTGTCTCTCCTCTTCAGTGAGGGAACGGCATTTTCCTGAATAACGCGGCATTTCTCCCTGGGCTAGTAAAGCTTCCCGTTCCGCTTCCAGCTCTTCCTCCGTACAGAAGCAGGGGTAAGCCAAATCCTTATCCAGTAATTCCTGGGCATAGTCCTGATATATTGATAAACGTTCGGTCTGACGATAAGGAGAGTGGGGTCCGCCTCGATCAACGCCCTCATCCCAGTTTAGTCCTAGCCAGTGCAGGGAAGTCAGGATCTCCTCTTCATATTCCCGCTTGGAACGCTCGAGATCAGTGTCCTCAATGCGCAGCACCAGTTCACCTCCCTGATGAACTGCCAAAAGATAATTAAATAAAGCCGAACGGGCCCCGCCAATATGCAGAGGTCCGGTAGGACTGGGGGCAAATCTCACTCGTACTTTGTGCATGGTTAACCTCCTGTTTGAAAGAACTCGGATGTTAGTATCTAAAATAGGATAACACAAGACATGTTAATCGGAAATTTTCTTTATCAATACTACCGCCTGCGCAGAGATCCCTTCCTGGCGCCCTTCAAATCCCAGTTGCTCCGTAGTGGTGGCTTTTACACTTACCTGTCCTACCTGTAAATGCAAAGCGGCGGCAATATTCATGCACATGGATTCAATGTAGGGAGCTAAACGGGGAGCTTGAGCAGCTATGGTGCTGTCTATGTTAAGGATCTCATAACCAGCTTGCTGCACAAGGGCAGCTATGGCAGTCAATAAATCAAGGCTGTTGGCATTCTTAAATCGTTGGTCATCATCAGGAAAATGACGACCCAGGTCGCCTAAAGCAGCGGCCCCTAAAAGAGCGTCCCCGATGGCGTGGGACAGAACGTCAGCATCAGAATGGCCCAGCAAGCCCTGGGAATGTGGTATATCCACTCCGCCCAAAATCAGCTGCCGGCCGGTTTGCAGACGGTGAACATCATAACCGATGCCGATGCGCATATTCTTTATCCCCTTTACTATGCCGGCGAGCTTGCAAAAGTCCTTCGGCAATGATTATGTCCTCAGGTGTAGTAATTTTCAAATTATCGTATAGGCCCGCTACCACTTTGACCCGGCCTATGTATCTCTCAAACAAAGAGGCATCATCAGTAGCTTGAAAATTATCATGATAGGCTTCCTGATAAGCTTTCTTAAGTTCATCATACTGAAATATCTGAGGAGTCTGAACCGCAATAACACTGGTGCGATCAAGTGTGTGCCCGACAAAGCTATCTCGGTCGACCATCTTTAGAGTATCTCGGGCCAATACTCCTGGTATGGCTGCCCCCCATTGCCGCGCTTCCCGATATAATGAGTCGAGCAGTTCCAGCGACAAAAGCGGCCGCGCACCATCATGCACAGCCACATAAGCAGTATGCTCATCCAGATGGTTTAAGCCCGCCCAGACAGAATCCTGCCGCTCTGAGCCGCCCGCCACTACCCGGGACACCTTGCGGTAATTATATTTGCTTACTATCTCCTGCTCACAAAACCCGACTTCAGTGGATTTGGCCACGATCACAACTTCGTCTATGGGATCATACTGTTCAAATAGATCCAAGGAATAGGCTAAGACCGGTCGGTTGTTCAGCAACAGGTATTGTTTGTTGATTCGGCTCCCCATGCGGCTGCCGGTTCCAGCAGCCGCGACAACAACCCGGAGGTTGTCATCCATACATATTCACCTCTGGCACGCCCTGCAAGCTGTGCTCATGACTAAACTGTGATTCTTCCTTAATTTTACGGGTAAAAATCATGCGGCCGGCAGCAGTTTGGAACACGCTGGTAACCATGACTTCCAGATCCTTGCCTATCTGGTGGTGAGCATCTTCTACTACCACCATGGTTCCATCTTCCAGGTAGCCAACCCCCTGCCCGTTTTCCTTGCCTTCCTTAATAACCGTGACATGCATGGTCTCACCAGGGTAGACAATCATTTTTACAGCATTGGTCAGCTCATTAATGTTTAGTACGGATATTCCCTGTAGCTCGGCAACTTTGTTAAGGTTGTAGTCGTTAGTGATAATATTGGCCTTCAACTGCTTGCAGAGACGGATTAATTTGGCATCCACTTCCCTTTCTTCAAGGATGGCTGCATCTGTCACATCCATTATATCAATTTTTATACTGGAATGTTTTTGCATTTTGGATAGCAGTTCCAAGCCGCGCCGCCCTTTGTTGCGGCGGATGTTGTCAGATGAGTCAGCTATATGCTGTAGTTCTTCAATAACAAATGTAGGTACGATCAAACAGCCTTCCAGAAAGTTGCTTAAACAAACATCATAAATGCGCCCATCGATAATAGCACTGGTATCAACTACTTTAGGGGCTAACCGATTGATGGGTGACCTAACATCCAAACGTTTACTCATACCGGGCATAAGCCGTATTATTTCTCCTCCGCGTCGACTGCCCACTTTTAATCCTATGTAGACACAGGCAGCAAATACGAACAGAGTCAAGTAGACCCCCACTCCTTTAAGCATAGATAAGGGATAACTTCCTAACACCCCGGTAAGAATGCCAAACATCAAGCCTGAGCTACTTCCTACTATTACTTCCATGGAGACCGAGTCCAGATAGCTATTAAATCCAGCTGTAATCCGCTTGACCAGATTTTTGGCCCATCCCATGGCGGTATAAGATATTACCAGGGAGACTAGGGCAATCATAACCAATTGCGATTTCTGAGCGGTAAAAAATAGGTAGGATACATAAGTTATCCAAGCTGAACAGATAATAGCTAAACCTATAATTATTTTTGACAATTTTAGGTGGTCATACAATTTATACACCTCCACCTTTTATTTTTCTATTCTGGATGTATAATTATACTCACCGAGGCAAATTTTTCTAACAATACCGGATCCAAGCCCTATTTTCTGCCCCACCCTTAATTGACAGTGCCCTTTGGGCAAGGCTATAATTAGTTAGATCACCAAAAGAGGGGGGCAATTCTTCACCATGAAGGATCTGATTTGTGATGAATTTCAGAATGTTGTAGGTGATCTTTTAATACGCCATAGCAGTATTCTGGATATTCTCTCCAAACTGGCCGAATCCAACAGCCGCGTGAATAGAGCGGTGGTCAAGTCAATTACTGATTGCGGATGCTTATCAGTTCATGCCCAGAAGGCGCAAATTCCTGAAAATGTTGAATCCTTTGATGAACTCCGTCAATTTTTGGATAGTCATCTACGTGGAGAACTATGCCCCAACTGCGAAGAAGTGGTATACAGTGAGTTGGGGAAAATGTTGTTTTATTCAGCCGCTCTGTGCAATACCCTCAACCTAAGTTTGTATGATGTCTTTATTAAGGAATATAAAGAAGCCTCCACTCTAGGCATCTTTAATATGACCTGATAATTCTTCAACCGCCTGTTTTACAAACCTGACTGCCAACCATCAGTCAGGTTTTTTGTTTGGCTTTCTTTTCATAATCCTGAAAATAATAGAAAGGATTTTAGCTGTCGATACGTAATTAATGCAGGAGATATGTTTTTGAGTACTGGTCTGGCTGGGTTTTAAATATGTGGGGAAGTGGCGAAAAATGGATCATGCTGTCCAAATCAGCGATTTGCGCAAAGTATATCGGGTGGGAGACGAAAAGGTAGTTGCCTTGGATAGTGTGTCTCTGACCATTAAGCCAGGTGAGATCTGCTGTATATTGGGAACTTCCGGCTCGGGAAAGTCTACTTTACTTAATATGTTGGCGGGACTGGAAAAACCTACCCGTGGAGAAGTCTACTTGCTGGGCAAATCCATTCATAATATGGATGAACGGCAGTTAGCCCATTTTCGTCAGCGCTACCTGGGTTTTATTTTTCAGTCCTATTATCTGCTGCCGGCTTTAACAGCCTTGGAAAATGTCAGTCTTCCCCTGGCTTTTCGGGGAATAGATCGCCGCACACGCCAGCGTCAAGCCAATCAAATATTGACGGCGGTAGGATTAAGCAAGCACCTGCGCCACCGTCCCACCCAAATGAGCGGCGGGCAACAGCAACGGGTGGGAATTGCTCGAGCATTTGTGGGTACACCTCCACTAGTATTGGCTGATGAACCGACCGGTAATTTGGATTCAACTACCACTCGAGAAGTGATGAACCTTATTATTAACTTGGCCCATCAGCACAAACAAACCATGTTGATCGTTACCCATGATCAAGAGGTGGCATCCTATGCAGACAAAATCATTCACGTCCTGGACGGCCGTATCGAAAGTATAGAAAATAATTTAAGGGAAGTGAGTCAATGAGAAAGGCAGGTTGGCTAGCCTTTGTTTTGGCTGGTCTTATCTGGTGGGCAATACCCCTGGCTACTCTTGCTGCTGAAGATCCTCAATATGTGGAACAAGATCCTATCATATTGATTGCTAATGATCGCTGGATGCCTGAATTAGAGGCAGGTAGCCAGACCGAGCTGTCCATTCCTATTAAAAACAATGGGGGCAGGGCATATAATGTGCTTATCTCTCTGGGAACCGGTGACCCCAGTTCTCTGCCATTTAAGACAGACAAGATGTCATTCGACAAATATATTTCCAGTTTTACCGGTACCACCTTATACAGCATCCCGATAACAATTCCCGGCAATGTCGCAGCGGGTATTTATCCACTGTCCGTAAATGTGTCCTACGAGAGTAGTTCCGGAGCGGGCGGTAGTGCTTCAGCCACGGTATACATAAAAATAAGCAGTGATTTGCGCCAGCCCCAGCTAAAATTGCTGGGCCTACAGATGGAAGGCGATGCGCTTGAAGCAGATTCTACTCAGGTGGTCAAACTCAACTTGAAAAATGACAGTGATATACCGATAAATTCGATCAACTTGCGCTTGACCGGCTTTGCCACCGAAGGAATAAATCTGGATAACTGGCCGGATAGCCAGTTTGTTAAGGCTATGGAAGCAGGCGAACTGCACCCCGTGGAATTTCGACTGCAGGCAGGTTCCAAAATGGAGAGCGGAACCTACCCCCTGGATCTGACGATCGATTTCCAGGATCAATACCATAACAAATACACTCAGGAGCAAAAAGTCTATGTGCCGGTAGCCGGAAAAGGTGAGCAAGATGATTTGATTGCCCGCATTCTGCTGGAGGATTATTATCTGGGTGGAGACTTCGTTCAGGCTGGCCAGACCTTTCCACTGACTCTATTGTTCAGAAACACCAGTAAAAATACTGCCGTCGCTAATATTAAAGTCAGCCTTTCATCTGAAGGAGATATCTTTGCTCCGGTGGGCAGCAGCAGTTCCTTTTACTTCCCGGAAATTGCCCCGGGGGCAACGGTCGAGCACACCCTCAGACTCAATACCCAGCCCAATGCCGAGCATAAAGTATATTCCCTGGTAGCCAAGCTGGATTATCAGGACGAAGATGGCAACCAACTGGAGGAACAAGAAACCATTAGCCTGCCGGTAGTCAAAGAAATGAAGTTGGCTACTTCAGATGTTGAGATGTCTCCCGAAGCGTATCTGGGTAGTCCTACCAGCATTACTTTGGATCTATATAATACCGGACGCAGTACCATTCGCAACCTCATGATAACAACGGAGGGGGACTTCGATATCCAGAACGGAACCTTATTTATCGGCACTCTAGAAGCGGGCCAGGATGACTATTATGATGCTACCTTAGTTCCTGCTCAGGAGGGCGAACTACCGGGCAAGGTCATCCTCTCCTATGAAGATGAACTGGGCCAGCCCTATCGGCTGGAAAAAGCTTTTACTCTTACAGTAATGCCAGCTGCTCCCCCACCCATGTTCGGGCCGGAAATGCCCCTGGAGGAATCCCCGCAGAGCCCCCTGAAAAGATGGATGATAGCCGCCGGTGTTTTACTGGTACTGGCCACGGTTATAACAATAATAATTATTCGTCGCCGCCATCATCGCCGTATGAAAGAAGTTGAACTGGATGAATAAGCGCGATATTGTGCAGATGAGTCTGGTCAATATGCTGCGGCGCAAAACCCGTACCTTTCTAACTGTTACCGGAGTAATCATTGGTACCAGTTCTATAGTGGTAATGATGTCACTGGGACTGGCTATGGATAAAACTTTCCAGGATCAAATGGGTCAAATGGGCAGTCTTAATATCATTGAGGTTTACCCTTTCGCGCCCTATATAGAAGGAAATATGTCTTACCGAAGTGACGAGGTGCGTTTGGATGATCAGACCATTCAGCAATTTGTAGCCATTCCTGGAGTAGAAGCAGTAATGCCGCAAAAAAGCGGTTATATGCGGCTAGTTGCCGGACGAATGGTGGCAGACATGTCTATTGTGGGTATAAAACCGGAGCTGCTGGAGTCTTTCGATTTTGAAACAGAAAGCGGTCGCCTCTTGCATGCCGGAGATAAGGAGGCCATACTTTTCGGTAAATACGTGGCTGACTTTTTCTACAACCCCCGCCTGCCTAATCAAAACAGAGGGTTTGATCCTTCCGGTCAACCGCAGTTAGACTTGATCAGCAATAACCTGTTGATCACTTCAGATCTAAGCTATGGAGAACGCCGCCGATCTTCGGAGGGCGAACAGGAAAGCAAGCCCCCTCAACCTCACGAAATAAAAGGGGTAGGCATTATTAAAGAAAGCGGCGATGAGAAAGACTATCAGGCTTACATGAGCTTGACGACCCTGGAAAAGATCCAAAAGGAGGATGAGCGCTTCCAGCGTTCTCAGTCCACGGATCGCTCCTCGCGTAGCAATGGTTCCCAACAGTCTGGTTATGAGCAGGTCCGAGTAAAAGTAGGAGACTTGGAATTAGTTGAGACCATTCAAGAACAGATTAAGAACATGGGCTTCCAATCCCACAGCTTGCTCGATATGTTAAATACCATGAAAAAGACCTCTCGCACCCTGCAGGCTATCCTGGGTGGTATAGGTGCAGTGAGTCTGTTAGTGGCGGCCATCGGTATCACCAATACCATGGTTATGAGTATTTATGAGCGCACGAAAGAAATCGGAGTCATGAAAGTTCTGGGAGCCGATCTGAGGGATATCGGCAAAATGTTTTTATTTGAGGCTGGCTTAATTGGTCTGGCGGGAGGAGGCTTAGGAGTCGCCTTCAGCTATTTAGTGTCCCTGCTGCTAAACCATTTGTCGGCAGGGTTCATGGGCGGGATGATGGGAGGGGCTCCCGGGCAAATCTCCATTATTACTCCTGTTCTAGCCATAAGCGCTTTGCTTTTTTCGACCATGATCGGCCTTATAGCCGGTTATTTGCCGGCCCGGCGAGCTATGCATCTCAGTGCTTTAGATGCCCTCCGGGCAGAGACCTAAATACTGCCCTGCTATAGAATTTACATGGTTGAGTCTGCGCGGGCTAAACTACGTACTCCAGGATCAACTGCTCCTGCATACGTTTTAGCCCGTTTTTTATGGAGCGCGCCCGCACCTCGCCAATGCCTTCCACTTCGTCCAATTCTTCAATGGAAGCTCGCAGAATATGACCGAGCAAGCCAAAACGATCTACCAGGTTATCAATAATAGGCACGGGTATACGCGGAAGTTTTTGCAGCATCCGATACCCGCGCGGTGATACCTGCTGTTCAAGATGACCGGTTGTACTTCCTAGTGCCAGAGTTTTGGCAATGAATACTGAATCCGATATATCCTCTTCAAATCCCCGCAGCAGGTTGCTCATTATTTCCTGCGGTGAACGTTCGGTCATATTGGAGTAATCCTGAATAATATAGAGGGCCTCATCGTGCACATTGGCCACCAGTTCATCCAACTGCATTTTAACCAAACGCCCTTCAGTTCCCAGCTCGGCAATATAGTTTTCGATCTCCTGAGCGATGTGCAGGACTTTGATGCTGCGGCGCAGCACTTCACAGACTTCTGATAGGGTTACCATATCTTCGAATTCCAGTCCGCCCAGCCTCTGCAGTTCCCGGATCAAAACGTTACGATACTTCTCCAAGGTCTGCAAGGCCTGATTGGCCTTGACCAGGATAGTCGAAAGTTCTCTCAGGCGAAAAGTAGTATTACCTTGGTATAAAGTAACCACCTGACGGCGCTGTGATATGGCCACCACCAAAACCCCTACCTGGCGGGCCACTCTCTGGGCAGTGCGATGCCTGATGCCGGTCTCATTTGAAGGTATGTTGGCATCAGGATCCAACTGAGCATTCGCGATCAGGATCTTGGAGGCATCACTGTTCATAATGATGGCCCCATCCATTTTGGCTAATTCATACAACCGGGCCGGAGAATATTCGCAATTAATCTCAAAGCCCCCGCTCACCAGATTCATCAACTCGGGAGAATCCCCTACCACGATCAGTCCTCCCGTATTAGCATGCAGGACATTCTCGATGCCTAAGCGAAATAGAGTTCCCGGCGCCAGCATCTGCAGATAGTTGCGAAAATTGCCTTGATAAATGTCTTCCACCACATCACCCCTCCGTCATACGTTCCACTAAATCATCAATGGTGCGTACCTCTATAAGCTCCAGGCGTGAACCTGGATAACCCCTCCTAACAGAGCTTTCTGGTAGTATTACCTTTTTAAATCCCATTCTGTCAATTTCCTTGAGGCGCTGTTCCAGAAACGGCACCGCGCGGATCTGTCCAGACAGACTTAATTCCCCAATAAAAACTGTATCAGCGGCAATCGGTTTTTCACGATAGCTGGATACAATGGCAGCGGCTATGGCCAAGTCAACAGAAGGATCTTTTAAGAAAAGCCCTCCGGTAACTTTTAAGTACACATCATGCGTTGCCAGCGGATAACCGCGGCGCTTTTCTAAGATAGCTATGATCAACGCTAAGCGGTTTTGGTCTATACCTGATGCCATCCTTCGAGCATAGCCCGGCCCGGCACTGGCCACCAATGATTGTACTTCGATCAACAACGGGCGACTCCCCTCAAAGCTGGAAGAAACCGCCGTACCGCTGCTGACATTCTGGCCAGGGCTAAGAAAAACATATGAAGGGTCTGTTACTTCCACCAAACCCTGTCCACTCATCTCCATTAATCCAATTTCATCCGTAGAGCCGTAACGATTCTTGACCCCGCGCAGCAGACGAAAGGAAACATTTTTATCACCTTCGAAGTAGATAACTACGTCCACAATATGCTCTAGAACCCGGGGCCCAGCTAAAGCTCCTTCCTTGGTTACATGACCTACCAGGAAAAATGTCGTTTCCGTACGTTTAGCATACTCCAAGATATGAGCGGTACATTCACGCAGTTGGGCTACGCTGCCGGGAATAGAACTTATACGGGAAGTATATACAGTCTGAATAGAATCAACAATAACCACGGCTGGTTGCAAATCCTGTAGGCTAGCTTCCAGTTGATCGATATTTTGCTCGTTTAACAGATATACTCCATCTTCCTCAATGCCCAGACGCAGAGAACGCAGACGCAGCTGTTTCATGGATTCTTCTCCAGACAGGTAAACTACCCTTTGTCCAGAGCGCGCCAAATCACTGGCCACCTGTAAGAGCAAGGTCGATTTACCTATGCCAGGATCTCCACCTAACAGTATAAGTGAGCCCGGGACGATTCCTCCGCCCAAAACCCGATCCAATTCGGAATTACCGGTAGGCATACGTTGTATTTCGTCTTGTGTAATCTCCTGCAAGGGTATGGGTTGAGTAATGGGGTGCAGGGAGTGGCTTTTAGGTTGGTTTACGATCTCCTCAATGAGACTGTTCCAGGCCGAGCATCCGGGACATCGCCCCAGCCACTTGGAAGATTCATACCCACATTCGCTGCAGACAAAGCGATTTATCATTTTACTCATAAAATCACCTAAAATATATTATATCGCACTAGAGAGGAAAGCTGTCTAAAAAATCCAGCTATTTGAGAGTTTTGCATGATTAACTTTTCCTGAATTATCATTGTACATTATAGAATGTCATCCTGAGCGGTAGCGAAGGATCTACGGCATTTATAAGACTCTTCGCTATCGCTCAGAGTGACAATATTGAAGGATTTGTTGAATTATACAAAGTCCTCATTTGTCTAATTATCCATAAAAAAGCAGGGAATCTTACGAAATCCCTGCCAAATATTCGTTTATGCGTTGACCGTTTTCCTGACTACTATTTCGTTATCCCTAGCATCAACCGTGATGGTGTCTCCTGGCATAACGGTTCTTTTCAGTATCTCTTCGGAGACAGTATCCTCCACTAACCTTTGGATAGCTCGCTTTAAGGGACGGGCGCCAAAGGCCGGATCATAGCCTTTTTTCAATATTAATTCTTTCGCGCTATCACTCACATGCAGGCTAAAACCGTTCTCAGTGACCCGGGTTTTCAGTTCCTCCATGAGCAGATCGACGATTTCTTTTAGTTCGCTTTCGGTAAGGCTTTGGAAGACAATGGTCTCATCAATACGATTCAAGAATTCCGGGCGGAAAGTATGCTTCATCTGGTCTAGCATGCGTTCTTTCATTTTTTCATAGTCGGCCTCACTATCTGCTCTACTGGTAAATCCAACTACTTTGGCATTACGTACTGATTCTGCTCCTACATTAGAAGTCATAATGACCACGGCATTACGAAAATCTACCGTTCGTCCCTGCCCATCGGTTAACCGTCCGTCTTCTAATACCTGCAGTAGAATATTAAATACATCCGGATGGGCTTTTTCGATTTCATCTAAAAGTATGACTGAGTAAGGCTTGCGCCGTATTTTCTCGGTCAGTTGACCACCTTCATCATAGCCTACATAACCGGGAGGCGAGCCTATCATTCTGGCCACAGCATGCTTCTCCATATATTCTGACATATCCAGACGGATAACCGCCTCTTCACTGCCGAACATGGCTTCCGCCAACGCTCTGGCCAACTCAGTTTTACCAACTCCGGTTGGTCCCAGAAAAACAAAGCTGCCGATCGGCCGTTTGGGATTTTTCAAACCAGCCCGAGCTCTTCTAACGGCACGTGCTACTGCTTTCACCGCTTCCTCCTGGCCAACAACTCTTTTGTGCAGGATTTCCTCCAGATGCACTAGCCGTTCGCTTTCCTCTTCAGCTAGTTTGCTCACCGGAATACCGGTCCAGCTGGAAACGATAGCAGCGATATCCTCTTCTCCTACGGTACCCATCCCCAGACTGCGCTTATTGGCCCACTCTTTGCGTTCGCTTTCGATCTGTTCTTTGAGCTTTTGCTCCTCATCGCGCATCTGGGCTGCCTTTTCATATTCCTGGGCATTAATGGCCTCTTCCTTTTCTTTGATCAGTTCCTGCAGTCGATTTTCCCATTCCTTAATGTCATCAGGCACAACATAATTAGCCAGGCGAACCCGCGAAGAGGCTTCATCGATCAGGTCGATCGCCTTGTCGGGCAGATAGCGGTCACTGATGTAGCGGAAAGATAGCTGAACAGCTGCTTCTATCGCATCATCACCTATTTTTACGGCATGATGTGCTTCATAGCGGTCACGCAGACCTTTAAGTATTTCTATACTTTCCTCCAAAGTCGGCTCATCTACCATAATGGGTTGAAAACGCCGTTCCAGAGCAGCATCTTTTTCAATGTGTTTACGGTATTCGTCCAGGGTGGTCGCTCCCACACACTGGAATTCGCCCCGGGCCAGGGAAGGTTTCAGAATATTGGCAGCATCGATAGCGCCCTCGGCGGCACCGGCCCCTACAATAGTATGAAGCTCATCTATAAATGCTATTACATCACCGGCTGTCTTAATTTCAGCGACGATCTTGGTGAGCCGGTCTTCAAATTCACCCCGGTATTTGGTTCCAGCCACCATAGCGGAAATGTCTAGGGCGACAACGCGCTTGTTGCCCAATATTTCCGGAACCTGGTTCTCGACAATGCGCTGGGCCAGGCCCTCAACAATAGCTGTTTTACCTACGCCGGGATCGCCAATTAGTACCGGATTGTTTTTAGTTCGCCTTGATAGTATCTGTACAACCCTTTCAATTTCCTTATTACGTCCGATTACCGGGTCGAGGCGTCCTTCGGTGGCATCCTGAGTTAGATCCCGACTGAACGTATCCAGAGTCGGAGTCTTACTCTTGGACTTGCGTTTACTGTTCCCCTGGGGAGGGGAAAAATTGACAGAAGGATCCTGGTAAACGCCGGCTTGTGGATTCTGGGGATCACCGCCCAATAGAGTCATCACCTGCTGACGCAACTGATCCAGTTTTACTCCCATCTCGGTCAACACCTGACCAGCCACACCTTCCTCTTCCCGCAGCAAAGCCAGTAAGAGGTGTTCAGTCCCCACATAGTTTACTCCCTGCAGGCGGGCTTCATCGAAAGCCAAATTAAAAACCTTTTTGGCCCGCGGGGTCACTGGCAGATCGCCATCCGCTGGTTCAGCCTCGCCATGACCCTGGCCAATAACCCGGGTCACCTCACTGCGCACTCTATCCAAATCTACACCCATATTGAGCAAGGCCCGGGCTCCTACCCCTTCTCCTTCTTTCAAAAGCCCCAGCAGGATGTGTTCCGTGCCGATGGCGGGATGGCTTAACTGGCGAGCTTCTTCCTGGGCATAAATAACTGCATTTCTAGCTCTCTGCGTAAAACGTCTGAACATATTGCTTCCTCCTTACCATAAATCAGTTAATTGCCGGTTGCCTGTGAATTATCTGGCCCGGTCTTATTACCGGTTAGTTTTTCTTTGATGACTTCTGCTCTATGAACATCACGACTGGTCGGGTCCATTTCTTTACCAGCTCGTTTTTGCAAATGAGCCGGACTAATAGCCACTACTAATTCATTAAGGGCGTAGGGACGAATACCCTCTATGATGCCCATATTGACTCCCAGCCGAACTTCTGACAACTGACTCAGTGCTTCACTTGATGCTATTACCCGGGCATTGGTAAGAGTTCCATAAGCACGGCATACTCTATCCTCCAAGCGGATACTCATCTGTGTTTTCAGATTCTCTCGCAGCATCTGTTCCTGCTGTATGACTTGCCGGGCGACCGCACTTAAATTACTGATGATGTCTTCCTCGGTTTGCCCCAAAGTTATCTGATTCGAAACCTGGAAAAAGTTGCCCATGGCCTCGCTGCCTTCTCCATAAATGCCACGCACTGTTAGACCCAATTGTCCGATATAATGAATGACGGCATTAAGCTGTCCAGTAATAACTATGGCCGGTAAATGCAGCATTACCGATGCTCTCATACCTGTGCCCACATTAGTTGGACAGGCCGTTAAGTAGCCACGATGTTCATCAAAAGCGAAGTTGAGATTCTTTTCCAGTTCGTCATCTACCTGTTGTACTCTTTGATAACATTCCTCCATCTGCAGTCCCGGTAAAAGACCTTGAATACGCAGATGGTCTTCCTCATTGATCATTATAGAAAGTGAGCCATCATCATCCACTAACAAACCATGATAGAATTTATCTGACTTGGCATGATCAGGGCTGATCAAATGTTTTTCCACTAAGATCTGGCGATCCAGAGCGGGAAGGTCACTGAATTTGATCAGCTGCATCTCCTCTTTTAAGGAGCTCTTTTCCCAGGCCCCAATTATTTGCTGCCAGCAGTCCTGACCGCTATTTTCATCTAACAGATGGGGAAAGGGAACCGTCTGAAGGTTACGCGCCAACCGTACCCGGCTGCTTATTGCGATATCTGATTCGGGTCCCTGCTCCATCCAGCCAACATAAGTGCTATTAAGTAGGTCACTGCCCATTACATTTCACCTCTAATCCAACTGCTTTTCCAGCTCTTTGATAGAGTCCCGGATCTCGGCAGCTTGTTCGTATTGTTCTGCAGCTACTGCTTCTTGTAACTGCCCTTTTAGACCCTCAATTTTCTTCTTTAGTAACACTTTTTCTCCACCTCGGGCTGGAACTTTGCCAATATGTTGGCTGTTACCATGAATGCGGCGCAAGGTAGGCTCTAAAGCCTCATCAAATTCGCGGTAGCATTGCGCACAGCCCAGTTTACCGGTATGGGTTATATCATTAAAAGTAAATTTACAATGCGGACAGGTCAACGACTCGGTACTAGAGGCCTTTTGCTGACTGCCAAAGTTGTGTCCCAAAAAGCTACCCAAAAGATTGGGGATAGAAAATTGACCATCCATGATCAAAGCCCCTTTTTGAGTTGCGCAGGTATCACAAAGATGCGATTCCACTTTTTTACCGTTATAAAACTGAGTTAAATGAACTGTTGCTGGTTGCTGTTTACATTCATCACAAAGCATCTTTTTAACCCCCTTTATGATTCCATCTTTACATATTCATTCAGGGCCTTTTTAATACCCTCAAAAATCTTTTCCTGAGTCTCGCACGGGAACTGGTTAAAGGCATGCAAGAGCAAATAAGTTAGTAGCTCGTTTTCCCGGCTGGAGATTAGTTGATTACTGGTAAGGTAATTGCAGTAGTAGAACAAATCATTTAGATTCGCAGCATCGTGAGGAAGGTTGTAGCGAGCGATCCTTACATAGCCTTTACCCCCGCGGCGGCTCTCAGTTATAAAACCCTCCTGCTCAGTAAATCTGGTACTGATAACATAGGTCACCTGTGAAGGGACACAGCTGAAAGTCTCCGCCAGTTCCGAACGCTGTATTTCAATGCGGTTTTCTTCACTGCGATCGATCAGGACTTTCAGATACTGCTCTATTTTATCGGCTAAACTTCTTTTCATCTCTCTCATCCTTTGACTTTGTTTGACTTTCGATTATATTTTATTATGAGTTCTCCTACTAGTAAACCCCCATTTCCATCTCTCACGGACAGTGTCGTTCGGTATTTTGACTTTTCTTAACCATTTCTCCTTATTTCTATTGTATCCATCTTTCAATGCCTTCAATCGATTAAAGTCAAAAAAATAAAGGCCTAAGTAGCCTCCAGCATTTTCGGTTTTGGCTGGCGGCTTGTAGGGGGCGATGCCCACATCGCCCCGCGCTTTCGTATATCAAATGCGGCACGAGTGTCTATGCCAAGCCAAACCCATATGATGCTTTTTATGATTGCCAGGAACCCGG
>CAZTZX010000005.1:21872-38953 GCA_964618175.1 uncultured Syntrophomonas sp.
GCGCCTTCCACCCAGATATCAGCTTTCCCAACTAAGTTCAATTTTACTGCCGTCGCTGATAGGAGTGGTGAAACCTGCCGTTTCTCCATTTACGTACATCAGGATCTTTCCGGTGGTGCTGGGTTTTACTTCTATCACTCGAAAGATATCACTGAGAATGGCTTGATGATGAGTACGGTCTAGCTGTAGTTCCATCCCGTCAGTTAATAAATTATCCATGTCAACCGGTTGGCCGTTTGTTAACAGGCGCACTTGTCGGCTGCTTAAATCCACAGGCTGACCATTTACGGTCACTCTCAATGTCAACAATTCTTGGCTGCCGGGAATATCCCTTATTCTTGGTTCGACTGAGATCAGTTGATAGCCAACCCGATCCCCCCAGTCAATCAAATCCTGTAACTGAGCGGGGTGCCCATTTACGGTGACCTCTACCGGCAGCCAGCGACAGATCTTATCCTCCCCATTTAACCGATAGTGATAGATAGTTTCCTCCAGCATTTGGGGTGGGACTCCCGCCTGTAGCAGCACATTGCCTAGTTGATTGGCTTGCAAAACCTTTACTTGGGCTCGATCAGGAATCTCACGGTCGATGTCCCACTTTTGCCCATTTACGGTCAACGTGGGTAGCAAGGGCATTTCTTCGCCGTTAATCCAGGCACTGCCACGCACGAGAGGCATTAGATCCTTAATGAAGAGGTGTGCATCAGCTCCATCCGTCCCTCGAGCATAGCTGATATAGTCGCCCTCTTTAATAAGAGTATCCAAAGATGCCTCTTCTCCATTTACCTGGATTTCAGGTGGTGTTCCCAGTTGTCCCTTAAATACTTTTATTACACCATTTAACTCCAGAGTTTTGCCCAGGCCCGGCTTCCCATAAATATTAGCCAGAGAGATTCCGGAACTTAGCAGAGCGCTGGCCACGGTAAGATGGCCCATATTCCACATGGGAATTTCCCGTTTATTGACCTGTACCCGAATAAAGGGAGTCGCCGGAGTTATCAGGGCATGATAGGCAATACCTAAAGGAGTTACCCCCTGCGGTCCTGTCAAGTAGTCAGGATCAACAGTGATAAAATCAAAGGCCTCGGGGGTGCGTGTGCCAACGCGGTTAGATGGCAGTCCCAATGATGAAGCCAGTAAACCCATGAGGTTCACGGTCAAGCTTCCTCCCCCAACGCAGATCACAGCATCAGGTGCTTTTTGATTTAGGGAAAGAATGCTTTCCGCAATAGCCATAGCTATTTCCCGGGTAGCGGGCTCCAAAACTTTGTTTACGTCCGCTATTGGTAACTGGAGTTGGTTGCCTAAAATATCCACACATTCAAGCACTTCCTGGCTCAACATCTGTCTTTTTAGCTGCTCAGCGCTTAAAAAGTCCAGCAAATAATGCTGGGCCAGCTTTTCGGTGAGCTCGTCCCCACCCAGCGGAACCATGTCATAAGCATACACGTTACCGCTTCTTACCAGAGCAATATCGGCGGTGCCGGCTCCAATATCAACCAAGGCCAGATTGAGCATGCGCATATTGGGAGAAATAGCAACAGCAATAGCGGCTATGGGTTCCAATGTCAAGCTTTGTACACTCAAATCGGCATGTTTAAGAGCTGAAAAGAGGCTGTCTACAACCACTCTGGGCAAAAAGGTAGCTACCACTTCTACGGCAATCTCTGCCCCTATCTGGCCCACAAGACTGCCTAAAACCTGTTGCTCCAACTGATAAGCCACTACACTGTATCCCACACAAAAAAACTGGCTGCTGTCTCCGCTCAGGCGGCCTCCCTCCACTAGCTGAGCCTGAGCGTTCTGCACGGCTTCCAACTCCAGAGCCGTGACTTCCTGCCGGATGATTTCACTATTTTCAGGGCGCTTTTTGCGAGCAGTACCTGCAGTGGTTCGTAAGGACCTTCCTGCAGCTGCTGCGGCGGCGGACTCCAACTTTAGATTTATTTTTTTCTCTAGAGATAGTTTTATATCCAATATGGTCTTGGCAACCGCTTCCACATCATGAATCTGCCCGTCCATCATAGCGCGGGTCTGGTGTTCTCGCATTTCACTGCCGATGACTACATATCCATCTGCCGATTTCTCCATAACTAGTCCCACGATTTTGCGAGTACCGATATCCAGGGCGAAAGTTTTATCTTCCATTATTATCCTCCCCTGCTCCTGTTAGATTGTCTACTTACCGTATCTGGGTTTCTCAAACCTACTTTTTATTATCAGCCATACAAAGCGAGGTAGCACCAATTGGCGCTTGTAACGAGAAGGTTCCGCTGTCAAGCGGTAGAGCCATTCCAAATTAAGTTTTATCATCCACTCAGGCGCTCTTTTCTTATGACCCGAGATTACATCCAAACTTCCCCCTATACCAATACACACCGGAACTTGTAACTGGTTCTTGTATTGGTCGATCCACCATTCTTGCCGCGGTGCCCCCAGGCCAACGAACAGAACCTGAGGATCGGTCCTTCCTATGTCAGCAATTATTTCTGGCTCCTCACTGGCACTGAAATAGCCATGCCGAACACCGCCGACCGTTAAACCAGGATAGCGCTCCTGCAGTTGGTGGGCCGCTTGTTCCGCTATGCCAGGTGCTGCTCCTAAAAAGAACACCTTCCAGCCCCGCGATGCAGCTCGCTGGCAGATTTGTTCCATGAGATCAATGCCGGTTACTCTTTCGGGGACATCTACTCCTAACTGGCGGGCTCCCCATACTATGCCTATTCCATCCGGGGTAACCAGACTGGCCCGATTGATAAGATGGCGCAGGGCCGAATCATAATGGGCCTGATAGGCAATCTCGGCATTTAAGGTAATTATATGAGCACTGTTACCTGGCTCCGCCTGGTCAATCCAGCCTTCCACCCTATCTAAAGTGGCTGCCATAGTTAGAGGATCCAGGCGGCAACCTAGTACATCAGAGTTACTATCATGCATATTAAATCTCCATTTGTCGTCAATCTTCTCTATGTGTAAATTAGCCTTTCCTTTAGTTTTTCCTTCCTCATCGGGGCCCTAACCATCAGAAAATGAAAATTCCGTGCCAAAAGACACGGTACAACCCACCAATTATTAGTAAAGGCAGACAGCTCAAGCCGCTGTCTGCCCTATATTCATGGTTCATTAAAGTTGCCTATCTGACCACCCTAGGCGCGAGCTATACCAAATTATCACTACACTCGCCCTACTTCATCAAGAACAGTTTGCGTGGCCTCGTCTTCAGATTGAATCATTTTCTGCAACGCTTCATAACTACGCACCACATTGATTAAAGTGACCATCTCCTGAACGGCCACCACATTGGACTCTTCCAAGTATCCGGACAAGATCTCCGGATTATCTACTAGCTGCGGCTCTTGGTCGGTATTCATAAGGCTTCCTCCCAGTCTTTCCAGCTGGTCTTGATTCTCAAAGCTTACCACCTGGAGCCGCGCGATTTCCTGGCCGTTATCGGTAATATACCCGGTCCGATCCACAGCGAATTGGCCTTCCAGATAAATGTAATCATAGTTGTCGTCTAGCACAGCATAACCCTGATTAGTAGTTAAAAGTCCATCTCCATCAATCTTCAAACATCCGCCCCGCGTATAGCGAATCCCCTCAGGGGTCTCCACCACCAGGTAGGTATCAGTTGAGCTTAACGCTACGTCAGTTGCATTATGTGTCTGTTTAAGATTGCCGATGCCGTAATTGGTAATAATCCCCCCTAGACAGGCGCCGGTTCCCAGAGAGCCGATCACTTCAGATTTTTGGGGCTGGGGGATCCCGGTGCTCATGTCCAATTCTCCCAGCCGACTCAAAAGCATGCTGGGAAAGGCACTGGCCACAGTAGAACTCCGTTTAAAACCGGGCGTATTAACATTAGCTAAATTGTTGGCCACGACATCCTGGCGTGCCATCTGTAGCATCATTCCAGATCCGGCTGTATATATTCCTTTTATCAAAGGATTCCCTCCTATGGTTATCTTCTTATATTTATAATCGAATCATGGTGCCAAAACCTTTAGCATATGCAAAACAAGGACGGCCTCAAACCGTCCTCACCAAAGCCTTGACAAAACAGCTTCTGAGCATCAATTCAAAAAGGCCGCTCAATCAACGTGTGTTATGGGAACATTCCTCGTTAAGAGGTTTGTCCCCTGACCTTACACCGCCTCAATCGCAGCCTTTTTCATTCCTTGACCTTCGCTTTCTTAATTCGTTCTCCCAGGTCATGAATGCGTTTATAATAAGCCTTACATAATTCTTTTCGGAGCTTTACCGCGCGCGCGTTGCAGAGTGTGCATCTCCAGCAATGCTTTGCCGGTTCCCACCGCTACACAGGATACGGGGTCTTCAGCAATATGTACCGGTAAATTGGTTTCGTGGGAAAGAAGCCTATCCAGACCATCTAACAGAGAACCTCCTCCGGTCATTACGATGCCATTGTTGACAATATCGGCAGCCAATTCCGGCGGGGTGATCTCCAGCACCTTTTTCACTCCTTCGATCACTGCTGCCAGTGGTTCCTGCATAGCCTGCCAGCTTTCGTGGGAACTTATTTGGACTGTCTTGGGCAAGCCGGTTAATAGATCCCGACCACGGATATCCATAACCTGCTCCCGATTATTATCAGTTACCCAGGCAGTTCCCACATGTATCTTTAACTCCTCGGCAGTGCGTTCACCAATCATCAGATTATATTCACGTCTTACATAACGAATAATGGATTCGTCGAACTTATCTCCGCCTATGCGTAGAGATGTATTGCAAACTATTCCCCCCAGGGAAAGTACCGCAATATCTGAAGTCCCTCCACCGATATCCACTACCATATTACCAGTCGCGCCTGAGATATTTATACCTGCACCCAGTGCAGCTGCCAGTGGCTCTTCTATGATATAAGATTGTCTCGCTCCAGAAGATAAAGTCGCCTGACGAACAGCTCGCTCTTCTACATCGGTAGCTCCAGTGGGAATACAAACGATAACCCGGGGTTTGAAAAACACACGTTTTCCCAATACCTTGCGAAGAAAATGGGTAAGCATTTTTTCGGTCGTGTCATAATCAGCAATAACCCCTTCTTTTAGCGGTCGAATGGCAACAATATGCCCGGGAGTTCGTCCCAGCATCAGGCGAGCTTCTTCACCAACCGCAATTATCCGATTGGTATTACGATCGATAGCAACCACTGAAGGTTCATGTAGCACAATACCCTTACCCTTTTTAAACACCAGCACACTGGCCGTACCCAGATCGATTCCTATGTCTTCCTCAAAGAACACGCGGCAAGGCCCTCCCTACAAAATTCTTCATTTCTAACAGTATTTTACCGCTTATTTGTAACTATTGCTATTAGTTTGTAAATGGGAAGATGTATAATGCGCGTATTTCTGCCTGGTAGCCTCGCCTCCCCGCAGGTGTCTTTCCGCTTTGTTTTTGTCCAGAACCCGCTTAACTTCCTCAGCCAGCTGCTTATTTATACGGGGCAGCCTCTCGGATACATCCTTGTGCACGGTGCTCTTGCTGATTCCAAATACATCGGCAGTCTGCCGCACAGTATCGGTGGTCTGAATTATATGCTGAGCTATGCGCACCGCTCTTTTGCGAATATAGTTCTGCATGCTCCGCCTCCCTTGTTAAATTAGTTAAATATATTCAAACAGGGAGGCTTTTAAGAACCTCTAGTAAGGTATTTTAAATATCTGGGTGCCAGGATAATAGTGATTCAGTATTCGCTGATGGTTTATCCCTTGCAAAGCCATGCCTTGAGCACCGTATTGACATAGACCCACCCCATGACCATATCCGTAGCTGATTATGCTGAGTCCTTGATTATCCATACTGACCGTACAGCGGGTCGACGGCAGTGCAAATGCCTGCCGAAACTCACTGCCCTTCATAACCTTTTGATTAACCCTAACCTGTTCAATCCTGCCCGTGGAACTGGTAGCCATTACCTCAACACTTTCTCCTTCACCACTTACCGCAGCTACTTCCTGCCAGGCCAAAACCTGTTCAGTTTTATAGCGCTGTGACATTTGACAGTAACCGCATTTTACTGATTGTAGATAATCAATATTCCGCCCAAATACTTCCTGAGCACTAGCAGTTTGTCCCCCACAGGTAGAGTGATACAGAGCATCAATCAGTTGGTTATCATAGAGAATGACTTCTCCTCGAGTTTCTTCTACTGCCTGCTTGATCTTGAACCACCACTGCTCACTTTGATGGGGATGACGCCCAGCAAATTCATCATAATTCAGATATCCTTGGCAGGTATTGATGTCGTCAGATAAGTCAGCTTTTTGCGGATAAGATTTACCTTCGGTGAGTTTGCGCAGTGCATAAGTGCGGGCACAAACTGCCTGAGCTTTGAGGGCCTCGGACTCGAAAGAGGCCGGCATTTCAGCAGCGACAGTGCCGGTGATGTATTCTTCCAGATCTAGCTTTTCAACTTGAGCAGTTTGACTTCGATACACGGTTACCATAGGAAGCTCTTGGATAGATGGAGATCCACACCCTCGCACGGCAAAAAAAACCGCCAAAGCGGTAAACACTATGGCTGAGCTAACCACAATTATTTTTTTCATACTCCATTAATATGTAAAAACCATGGCATTCATTCCTTAGAAGCCATAGTTTTTTTAAGTCCGTTTAATATTGGCGCCTAATCCATTTAACTTGGCTACTATGTTTTCATAGCCTCGATCAATGTGCTCGCTGTTCATGATGCTGGTTGATCCCCGGGCCGTTAAACCGGCTATCATCAAAGCCGCCCCGGCTCTGAGATCAGTGGCTCTTACCCGTGCCCCGCTCAATTCGCGACACCCTTTTATTATAGCCGTTCGTCCCTCGGTTCTGATTTTTGCTCCCATGCGCGAAAGCTCGGCAACATGCATAAAACGGTTTTCGAAGACAGATTCAGTAATGACGCTGCTGCCTCGCCCCAGGCTTAAATAGGCCATAAATTGAGCCTGCATATCGGTAGGAAATCCCGGATAAGGCAGGGTTTTTATATAGACGGGTTTAATTTCTTGCTGGCGATAAACTCTTATCTGACCATCATTTTCTTCAACAATCGCATTACTTTCCAATAACTTGGCAGTCACTGCTTTGAGGTGTTCGGGAATAACATTTTTTATGCAGACATCTCCAGCGGTGGCCGCCGCTGCAACCATATAGGTTCCCGCTTCAATACGATCAGGTATAGGCGTATAATTAGTGGAATTTAACTTTTCTACTCCTACGATTTTAATGACATTGCTGCCAGCACCACTTATTCGGGCCCCCATACTGTTCATAAAATTTGCCAGATCCACTATTTCCGGTTCCAGGGCAGCGTTTTCGATATAAGAAGTTCCCTGGGCTAGGCTGGCTGCCATCATAATATTTTCTGTAGCTCCCACACTGGGAAAATCAAGATAAACATGATTACCATAAAGCCGATTAGCTTTGGCTATTACATCCCCTCCGGTTAAGTTGATACTGGCACCTAAACCTTCAAAGCCCTTAAGATGCAGATCAATTGGGCGGGTTCCTATGGCACATCCTCCCGGCAAAGAGACGCGCACTGATCCTTTTTTAGCCAGCAACGGGCCCATCACTAAGAAGGAAGCTCGAATCAACCTGACCAATTCGTACGGGGGAGTCTCTTGGATAGCACCACCGGAAAAATGCAAACTGCCCTCTCTATAGTCGACTTTTACTCCCAAATATTGAATGAGTTCTGTTATTACGTTTACGTCCCTAATATCAGGAACATTATTGATGATTTTTACATCATCACTGAGCAAAGAGGCTGCCAAAATAGGCAGAATAGCATTTTTAGATGAACTAACTTCCACTTCTCCAACCAGTCTTACTTTTCCAGGAACCAGCATATAAAACCATCACCTCCCAAAATGCTAGTAATTTCCAACAATAAGCGGAAACCCTATGTAAACGTAGGTTTTGTTCTGGGAGGGACTGCTGTAAAAGGCTACCTGAACATTGTAACGCTGGCCCTCACTCCAAATATGCCTTATATCTTTGGCCAAGCTTTTGCTATAGCCGGTAGAGCTATATGTCATGCCCTCATGATAGTTTTCAATTGTTTCTGCATCCAGGTTTTTCATGACAACCCCAGCCAACCGGGAGGTGCCCGCCTCATCAAAAGTGTTTTTTAGCTCACCTTTAAATAGGTAATAATCATGCCACTCCAAAATGACTATATTTTCCAGCCGCTCCCTGACTGGCGGTATAGACTTACCCTGTTCAATAGTCTCAGCACATACAATAAAATGAGTTTCCTCATGGTCGGTATTTGACTGTAAAGCCAAATAATAGTTAATACCATTGAGAATAGTGCTGTATTCCATCTCCAGGCTTTGCTCACTGGAATGGATCAATACTTTATCAGTTTGATATTCCAAATTAAGATTGGACGCTAGAGTCTGCATGTACTTTTTCATTTCACTTTCAGTGGAACTCGTTCTTAGCTTTGCCCAGCAATCCACACGCGATTCCAGAGAAAATGCACCGATGGATGCAAAAGCTAGGTGATATGGGGAACGGTTTTCGATTTGTCTGCCCATGGTATAGTCGACAGTATGATTACCCAAAAAACACAATAAAATGAATAAAATTATAGAAAAAAATGCCCGTTTCATTCTCTAATCCTCCCCGATTCAGGTAACAGAATTCTTGCCATCATCGGGAGGTATTATTCTTGCCCGAGCATTTATTATCTTTCAAAATATGACCAAAAAGACCTGACTTAGTCAGGTCTATTGTCTATTATGTCATTGTCCTCTGGCTGCTCATCTTGACTTTCAGCCAATCTCTCTTGGTTCACCCGCTGCTCCTCTTCCAGTTTTAGCAAATACTCTTCCTTTTGTTTCTTAGCTATGCGAGCTTTCTTTTCAAATTTAACCGTTTGCCGCCAAATCACAATAGCGAAGAAAAGCGTACAAACAAATACAATTCCTATTAAAATTAGAAAAGCAGTTTTCAATGGCTCTCCCCCTACCTAATCTGTTATAATTCATCCTCCTGATCAGGCGCCGAAATAGACTTTTCCGCATCCCTTTTGTTCTTGCGTTTATTCTTTGCCGCCAGAGCATTTTCCTGAACTTTATAGGTAGCCTGCCAAAGTAGGAGGTATATTAGCCCCTTTATTAGATAATAAATCAGTGTAACTACGATAAGAGTCTTGAGCATACTCTCCATGCAATTTACCCCGCCAGTCCCCCGTCAATATAATTATGTTTGAATCATTATAATATTCCAAAGCCGGAAGGTCTGTCAAAACCTCCCGGCTTGGTATGGCTATTTCCTATCTCTATACATCAATGTCTGTCCCGGCTGCTCTTAACCGGGCTATAGCCCGCTGCATGGCTAATTGAGCGCGTGAGTAGTTCATGTTTTCGTCACGCTGTTCGAGCCTCCGACGGGCGCGTTCTGCGGCCGCCTTGGCACGGAGTACATCGATTTTATGCCCATGTTCTGCTGTTTCAGCCAAAACCCGGGCCGTGTTATCAACGACCTCCATAAAACCACCACTCATGGCAATCCTTTGCTCCTTATCCTGGGTATCTTTGTAGCGAAGAACCCCAATCTTCAGAGCTGCGACCAGTGGCGCGTGGTTTCTCAAAACTCCCATTTCACCTTCCACAGCGGGAGCAACCAAAAACTGAACTTCATCCTTAAATAGGATCTGCTCAGGGGTCACTATCTCTAGCATGAAGGTGTTTTCTGCCATACGCTACGCCTCCAGTCTTTTTGCCTTGGCGACAGCGGTGTCGATGCTACCAACCATGAGGAAGGCAGCCTCCGTTAAGTTATCATATTTGCCTTCCAGAACTTGTGCGAATGATTCAACGGTTTCGCCAACTGGAACGTAAATTCCCGGTGATCCAGTAAACTGCTCAGCAACGTGGAAAGGCTGTGACAGGAAGCGCTGAATCTTGCGGGCCCGGGCTACGATCAGCTTATCCTCATCGGATAACTCATCCATACCCAGAATGGCTATAATATCCTGCAATTCCCTATATCTTTGCAGGATCTGCTGGACACCGCGGGCGGTGTAATAGTGTTTCTCGCCTAAAATTACCGGATCCAGAATACGCGAGGTGGAATCAAGCGGATCCACCGCGGGATAGATACCCAGCTCAGAAATGGAACGTGACAGAACAGTCGTCGCATCCAAGTGAGCAAAGGTCGTGGCCGGGGCCGGGTCAGTCAAGTCGTCCGCCGGTACATAAACTGCCTGGGCTGAGGTAATAGATCCTTTGCGAGTCGAAGTAATTCGCTCCTGCAAAAGTCCCATATCAGTAGCCAGGGTGGGTTGATAACCAACCGCTGAGGGCATACGCCCCAGCAGAGCCGACACTTCATTACCTGCCTGGGCAAAACGGAAGATGTTGTCAATAAATATCAGTACGTCCAATCCGGACATGTCCCGGAAATATTCAGCAATCGTCAAACCAGTCAATCCTACCCGCAGACGAGCTCCGGGAGGTTCATTCATCTGGCCGAAAATCAGAGCACATTTGTCGATAACTCCGGACTCAGTCATTTCACCCCAGAGATCGTTTCCTTCACGGGTACGTTCACCAACTCCGGTAAATACGGAATAACCGCCATGTTCATAAGCAATGTTGCGGATCAGTTCCTGAATTATAACCGTCTTACCTACTCCAGCGCCGCCGAACAATCCAATTTTTCCGCCTTTGGCATAAGGACAGATCAAGTCTGCCACTTTAATGCCGGTCTCCAACTGTTCAGTAGCAGGCAGTTGCTCAACCAATGCCGGAGGGTCGCGATGAATTTCCCAATAATCGGCAGCATCTACCTTTCCGCCTTCATCAACAGGTTCGCCCAACACGTTTAGGATACGTCCCAGACAACCTTCTCCAACCGGCACTTTTATGGTGGCGCCCGTATTGGTTGCCTTCATTCCCCGTATCATACCATCGGTAGGTCTGAGGGCAACACAGCGCACCGTATCATTACCCAGATGCTGCATAGCCTCCAAAGTAACATCAAGGTCACCGACTCGTGTACCACTATCCTGGTCGCTTGACTTTATGGTAATCGCATTCATAAGGTCTGGCAACTCGCCAGGTTTAAAGCGGATGTCGACGACTGCGCCGATAACCTGGGTTACCTCTCCGTATGTCACATTCGCCATCCTCTACTTTCCTCCTTTATTCAGAGCTTCAGCACCGCCTACGATATCGAGGATCTCATTAGTTATCGCTGCCTGACGTACCTGGTTCATCTCCAGAGTCAGGTTTTCAATGATCTCCCCGGCGTTTTCTGTGGCATTGCTCATGGCGGTCATTCGAGCACCGAGTTCGCTGGCCTTGCTCTCCAGCATGGCATGATAGATCTGGCTGCCTATATAACGAGGCAGCAGAGTCAAAAGAATGTCTTCGGCGCTCGGTTCATAGATATAATCAACCAAATGTTCTTCGGTTTCCTCCTGCTGAGGTGGTTCCAAAGGTAAAATCTTGGTTACAGTAGGAACTTGTCTCAGAACATTTATAAACTGGCCATAAACGATGTATACTTCGTCTACTTCTTCATTTTCGTAAGCATTCATCACGTAATTGCCAACTTCACGAGCATCGGCATAGCTGATCTTATCACCTAGGTTAATAAACTCAGCGTCAACCAATCCACGTTTCCGGAAAAAGTCGCGCCCTCTCTGTCCTACCGCTATGACACCATTTTCGATCTTGCGTTCATCCTCATCCATAGCTCCTATAGCTGCTCGGATGATGTTGGTATTAAAGGCACCACATAGACCACGATCACCTGTTATAACAACGTAGCCTACTCTCCGAATCTCCTCGCGGGTTTCCAGGAGCGGGTGCCGGACGTCAAATGCCACGGCGGCTAAACGAGCCAAGGTTCCCTGCAGAGTCTCCGTGTAGGGCCGGGATGCCTCAGCACTCTCCTGAGCACGGCGCAACTTCGCAGCGGCTACCATCTTCATGGCCTTGGTAATCTGCTGCATGTTTTTTACACTTCGTATTCTGCGCTTAAATTCTCTTACGCCAGCTCCTGCCATTTATCTCACCACCTATACTGCGAACGTAGATTTGAACTCATTAATAGCCTTCTGGAGCTTTTCTTCGGTGGCATCATCAAGCTTTCCAGTAGACTTAACTGTGCTCAAAACGTCGGCATAGGCACTGCGCATAAACTTCAGGAAGTCAATTTCGAATTCTAAAACCTTTTCTCTGGGCAGATCATCCAGATATCCATTAACTGCCGTATAGATAGAGACAACTTGCTCTTCCATAAGCATGGGCTGGTACTGACCTTGCTTGAGGATCTCAGTGGTACGTTCACCCCTGGTCAGCCGAGCCATAGTCGCCTTGTCCAGGTCGGAACCAAACTGAGCAAAAGCAGCCAGTTCACGGTACTGCGCCAGATCCAAACGTAACTGACCAGCAACCGATTTCATAGCTTTGGTCTGAGCAGCACCACCAACGCGGCTAACTGACAGGCCGGCATTAACAGCTGGTCTTTGTCCTGCATAGAACATGTCAGTCTCCAGGTAGATCTGTCCATCAGTAATAGAAATAACATTAGTTGGGATATAAGCAGAAACGTCACCAGCCTGTGTTTCTATGATAGGCAGGGCGGTGATGGATCCTCCACCATGCTCCTCGCTGAGTTTGCAGGCTCTTTCCAACAAGCGAGAATGCAGATAGAATACGTCCCCTGGATAAGCTTCACGTCCGGGAGGACGGCGCAGTAGCAAGGACATCTCACGATAAGCTACCGCATGCTTTGATAAATCATCGTATATGATAAGGACATCTTTTTTGTCAGCTTCCATAAACTCTTCAGCTATAGCTACTCCGGCATAAGGAGCCAGATAGAGCAAAGGAGCCGGTTCAGATGCAGTAGCAGCCACGATTATGGTATAATCCATAGCTCCCATTTCTTCTAGCTTGGCTACCACACCGGCAACTGAGGACTGTTTCTGGCCAATGGCTACATAAACACAGATCAGGTCTTTCTTGTCGCGCTGATTGATAATTGTATCAATAGCAATGGCTGATTTCCCGATCTGGCGGTCGCCAATGATCAATTCTCTCTGGCCGCGGCCAATGGGAACCATGGAGTCGATAGCTTTCAGTCCGGTCTGCATAGGAGTATCAACTGGTGAGCGCGTTACCACACCGGGGGCAACACGTTCTATGGGGCGGTAAGCATTAGTGTTTATGGGCCCCTTGCCGTCCAGGGGCTGCCCCAGGGCATTAACTACCCGACCCAACATTGCTTCTCCTGCGGGAACTTCCATGATGCGGCCGGTGGCTTTAACCACGTCGCCTTCCTTGATATGGGAATATCCACCCAGCAAAACCGCACCGACGTTATCTTCTTCCAGGTTGAGAACCATACCAAAGGTTCCCCCGGTAAACTCCAACAGTTCTCCGGCCATGGCACCTTGTAAGCCGTATACGCGGGCGATACCGTCACCGACATAGATAACGGAGCCCACATTGCTGACTTCGACCTCGGATTGGTAGCGCTCAATCTGCTGTTTGAGAATAGCGCTAATCTCTTCCGGTCTAATACTCATTTATGTGCTCACCCCTATCGATTAACTAATCTTCACCTGCTTGAGTTGCTCTTTCAGCATAGCCAGCTTTTTGGCCACGGTACCGTCTATGATCTGGTCTCCCAGCCTTATCTTCACCCCTCCGAGCAAGGATGGATCGACCAATACCTTAAGCTGTACCGTTTTGCCCATAGACGCAGATAATTTCTCAGCAAGCATTTTCACATCTTCTTCTGAAACCTCTTGAGCCGCTATTAAGTCGGCCTTGGCGATATTACGGGATTCATCTGCCATATCACGATACTCCAGTGAAATAGTTGTGATATATGCTTCCCGGCGTTTATCGATCAAGACATTCAAGAAGTTCAGAGTAGTTGAGGAAATATGGTCGGCGAATATCTTGGCCACCATCTCCTTCTTCTCATTAGCTGGCACCAGGAGATGGGCCAAATATTCCTTGAGGTTTTCAGTTTCCTCAATGATTTGAACCAGTTTTTCCAACTCCTGCTGATACTGGTCTATCTTATTCTGTTCCTGGGCAATGCTGAAGAATGCCTCGGCATAACGCCTGGCAACACTTCTGTTTAACATAATAGATCGCCCGCCTCATTAACAAAATCTTTCACCAGTCGTTTGTGATCCTCTTCGTTTATAGCTCTTCCCAGGACCCTTTCAGCAGCAAAAATCGCCAGGGACGCAGCGGTATCCTTTAACTCTAATTTAGCCTGTTCTGTAGCTGATTTGATTTCAGCTTCGGCCTTGGTTTTGATATTCTGCGATTCTTCCTTGGCTTTTGCGATCATTTCGTTTTTAGCCTCTTCAGCCGCTTTAGTAGCTCGAGCCACAATGTCCTGAGCTTCTTTGCGGGATTCGGTTAAATTGCTTTGTGCTTCTTTGCGCAACTGATCAACTTCAACTTTAACCTCTTCTGCATGTTTTAGGGAACTCTCGATAGTTGTGGTGCGCTGTTCAAGCATGGCATTAATAGGATTAAAAGCAAATTTGTACAACAGCGCAAACAAAATGAAAAAGTTCACTGCAGTCCAGCCAATAGCATACCAATTAGGAATAACCGGAGTATGTCCTCCCGGTTGTTCCAGCGCTCCGCCGGACGCCATACACAAGGCGGCAAATCCAAATAAAAATACACTGCTTAAAAGGAGCACGCTGATATAAAACCGTTTGTTTCTAAACACGGATGTGCTACCTCCAATCTCTGAACAGATAGTATTTGGGGCGGCGGAGCTGTAAACAGCCCAACCGCCCACAAAATCCGATCCCCTGAAAGCCGTTATACTATCTTGCCGACTAACATGAAAGCAATAACTAGACCATAAATCGTCAGAGTTTCAATGAAGGCCAAAGTGATGAAGAGAAGAGTTCTGACGTCCCCTCCTACTTCGGGCTGCCGAGCAATCGCTTCAAAAGCTTTACCACCAGCAACACCCATTCCTATTCCACCGCCTATTCCGGCGATCGATACGGCCAGACCAGCACCTAATGCTACGCCCATCTTTTTCCCTCCTTTCTTCATACACCAGTTTGTAAGCTAAATTTCCAGAGCCACCCTGTAATTTATCCTCAATATTAATGACTCTCTCCCGCAGCAGCCGCAATATAGCTGGCTGACAATAAAGTAAAAACAATAGCCTGAATTGCTCCCAAAAGCAGGCTTAAAGCCATGAGCGCCCCCGGTATAAGGAAAGGCACCATGAACAGTAGAAAAGCAATAACCATTTCCTCCCCAAAAATGTTTCCGAAAAGACGGACGGTAAGGGAAAGTGGATGGGCTATTTCTTCTACCAGATTTAACGGCAACATTAATGGACTGGGACTTATAAAGTGACCAAAGTACCCCAAAGAATGTTCCGCAAATCCAGCTACGTGGACTGAACAGAAGGTAATCAATGCGAGTGTCAATGTAATGTTCCAGTTACTGGTTGGAGGCTGAAAACCAGAAAGGCCAGCCGCCCCAGGAATTAGACCGCTGTAGTTGCTGAGTATGATGAAAAGGAAAAAAGTAGTGAGCAGTGGAGCCCACTTTTTAGCGATGTGCTCTTGATCCATCAACTGAGTGAAAAAATCATAAGTAAAAATAATGATGGCTTCAAAGGCATTTTGTAGTCCCCGAGGAACCATTTGCATGTCCCGGGTTGCAGAAAAGGCTATCAGCCCAATCAAACCGATAATAACCCATTCAGTAAAGATGATATGATCAACTGGAATTGGACCCACGTTAAAGAACACACCATCCAGCATGCCAAATACCATAACTCTATCTCCCCCCCTTCCTATGAGATTGTCATTTTCCCAACCTGTGCCCTCAGGTTGGAGAGAACCTTCCCACACGGAACCTTTAAAAAGCCCGCATGACCTCCTTAATCATCAGTCGAAGAATCATCATCCTTTTTGGTTGGGTAGGAATTCTCGCTTGCCATGGCGCGATCCCACATAACCTTCATCCCGGTTGCTACCCCAAGCATCAAGCCGGCAACTGTTAACCATGGTTCAGTATCAAACCTGGTGTCCAGCCACTTTCCGCCAAAATATCCCAGCACTACCGCGGCTACCGTTGTAGTACCCATATTCAGGGCATCGGTCAATGACCTTGCCCAATGCTTCTTTGCTTTGGCCATTTTACCTCCCCAGGAATAGGCTGACAATTTTCCGTTAATTTATATTCGTCACAAACAGTCAAAATCCTTTTTTATTACTGAGGTATTTTGCTAAAATTTAAAAGGGTAGCTAAATATTCACCCTCTGGTTGCCCCAAGATCTTTACTGATCACGATCCTAAAATCGCAGCTTAGTCGATTTTTTTAGCCTAGCGGGAAAGGTATCCTTTGCCTTCTAACTTGGCCCAGTGTTCCTGCAAGGCCTTATCCAGATCAACACCAAACTGTTCTTCCATGACGAACATCATGGTGATAGCGGTTTGGGCCACATCCAGTAATTCACGTGTGATCTCTGCCACCACCGTATCATTATCCAAACTTACTTTTTCCCCGCTTAACCCCCGAAATTTGCCGATGACCTGAGCCAGTTCCCCGGCTTCTTCCATCAGTTTGAGGGCGGTAGATTCAAGAGTAGGGTTCAGCTGATTCAAGCGAGGCAGTGATAGCGTTTTCGCATCCATAACAAATCGCTCTCCGTTCATGTCACTGGTACATAAAAACTTATCGCTTAGACTTTTCCACAACCACCAGTTCGATTCCTGCTTCCCGCATTAACTCTAAAGCGATATCATCTCGAAAGTCGCCGCGATGAACTACTTTCTCAATACCAGCATTGATAATGATACGTGCGCATATTATACAGGGCTGGTGGGTACAGTACATGACCGTATCCTGAGTAGAAATTCCGTAATAAGCCGCATTAATGATAGCGTTTTGCTCAGCATGTACCCCGCGACATAATTCATAACGCTCACCGGAAGGAATATCTCTTTCCGTGCGCAGGCAGCCCACTTCGCTGCAGTGCTTGAGTTTGCGGGGTGCGCCATTGTATCCGGTGGAAATTATGCGTTTATCTCTTACCA
>CAZTZX010000005.1:39053-52268 GCA_964618175.1 uncultured Syntrophomonas sp.
AAAACCCCGAGTAGTAAGTGCCGGCGTTCCCACTCGAATGCCACTAGTTACGGTCGGTTTTTCCGGATCAAAGGGAATGGCGTTCTTATTGACGGTAATGTTGACTTTCTCCAATACTTCTTCGGCCGCTTGTCCGGTCAATCCTTTGGGCCGCACATCCACCAGCATCAGATGATTGTCCGTTCCTCCGGAAACCAGTCTCAAACCATGCTCTAGTAAAGAACTGGCCAAAGTGGATGCATTGGTTACAATGTCCTGTTGATATTTATTGAACTCATCAGTTAAGGCCTCTTTCAAACAGACTGCTTTGGCAGCAATTACATGCATAAGCGGGCCGCCCTGAATACCCGGGAATATTGCTTTATCGATTTTCGTACCCCATTCTTCGCGGCACATAATTAGACCGCCCCGGGGGCCGCGCAGTGTTTTATGGGTGGTGGTAGTAACAAAATCTGCATAAGGTAATGGAGAAGGATGGAGGCCGGCCGCTACTAGACCAGCAATGTGGGCCATATCCACAAACAGGTAAGCACCTACTTCATCAGCGATAGCCTTAAAGCGTTGGAAGTCTATAATGCGCGGATAAGCGCTGGCACCAGCCACGATCATTTTGGGGCGGTGCTCCAGGGCAGTCTCTCGCACCTGGTCATAATCAATGGTTTCGCTGTCTCGGTTTACTCCATAATCGACGAACTTGAAGTACTTTCCGGATATGTTAACCTTGCTGCCATGGGTCAGATGACCACCATGGTTTAGGTTCATGCCCAAAACCGTATCCCCGGGGGTGAGGGCAGCAAAATAAACAGCGGTATTGGCCTGGGCTCCAGAGTGCGGTTGAACATTGACATGTTGGGCCCCAAACAAAGTCTTGGCTCTTTGGCGAGCCAGGTCTTCTACCACATCTACGTATTCACAGCCACCGTAATAACGTTTGCCCGGATAACCTTCGGCATACTTATTGGTCATCACTCCGCCCTGGGCGGCCATAACAGCCCGCGACACAAAATTCTCGGAAGCGATCAACTCCAGTTTGTTATTCTGCCGCTGTTCTTCCCGGGCAATAGCTTCGGCTACCTCGGGATCCACCGGTTTAACATAGCGTTCAATATAGTCCACCTGTCTTACTCCTCCCTATAGCTAATTGATTCTAGCTGGCATATCTTTTCTACTCGACCAAGGTGTCTCCCTGCTGCAAAAGATGTACTTAAAAAGGTTTTTACAACTTCTACTGCCAGACCAGGCCCGATCACCCGCGATCCCAATGCTATTACATTAGCATCATTATGCTCTCTAGCCATACGGGCTGTGTAACAATTGTCACACAGAGCAGCCCTTATACCTCTGACCTTATTGGCAGCAATAGAAATTCCTATGCCAGTTCCACAGATTATGATCCCGGGAATCTTTTGTTCTAAGACTTTGGCAGTTACTGCCGCCGCGATATCAGGATAGTCTACCGAATCATAGCTGAATGTGCCACAGTCCACTATGGCGTAGTTTTCAGTCTGCAAGTGAGCTATGATCTCCTCTTTTAAATCATAACCAGCATGATCACATCCGATAGCAACTTTCAACCAATCCACCTCAGTTCGTTTAATGAAATGTTATCTGTATCGTACCTTCCGTTTAGGAAAAAATATCCCCCTGGTTGATAATTCTCTTCAAAAATGATTCTATCTGCTGCCGGGCTGATCGATAGGCCTCGGTATCTTGACCGTACGGGTCGGATACGTCTTCTTCCGGTAGGCCGGCATATTCCGCCAGCGTATAGACTTTGTGCTGCACATGAGGGAAGCTCTCCTGCAGTTGGTGGCAATGGTGGCGGGTCATAGTTAAAATTAAATCAACCTCTTGCAGCATTTTTTCGTCCACCGAACGGGAGCGATGCTGGGAAAGGTCGATTCCTACGTTCCTCATTACTTCAATCGCTTGTGGGGTAGCCTCGGCATTGTCCAGGGCATATAACCCAGCTGATGTGCTTTTTATCTCATGAGAACTGAGCTCTCTATTCTGCAACATCTTGTTGAAAATAGCCTCTGCCATCGGGCTACGACAGGTATTTCCGGTGCAAATAAACAACACCTTTTTCATGCCTATCCCCCTCTTATACAACCAGTCTGACAGCCAGTCCCAGCAGGATCATTCCACCAATAATCTGAGCATAGCTACCCACTAGGCGGCTGAATATTCTGCCACCTATAAATCCAGCTATGGTCATGACCGCCGCCGTGGCACCCATAATAACCACCGTAAGTAATATAGGCACTCTTAAAGTACCTAAACCAAAACCGACTGTCAAGGCATCAATGCTGACCGAGACAGCCAACACTATAATGCTGCCCCAGTCAGAGGATTTGCTTTCCTTATCTTCCCTAGAGGATAGAACTTGCTTGGATTCTTTAAACTTATAGGTTTGCGGACGTAGCTCCCGATAGCCTTTCAGCAGTAAGTCCACGGCGATATAAGCCAAAATCAAAGCTCCCACTCGGGCGGCCCACACCCCTAAGAATCGGCCTACAGCTAAACCCAAGTTCAAGCCAATTAACGGCATGATTATATGGAGGATCCCTACCGTGGCTACAAACTTAACCGCATAATCCCTGGTAACACCCTTCAGGCCCATACCCATAGATAGTGAAAAAGCATCCAGTCCCAGGACTACTGCTACCAGGATAATGGTTATGTATTGTTCGATCACCGCTCAACTCCTTGGGGTCTTCTCTTGACTAGCCTTACAGATACGATCAATCACGGCTGTGGTCAATCCGTCCGCAGTGCCTGGTATTGGTGCAAATATCAGCACTTCGATCTGCTGACGTTCCGCCTCTCGCATTATATGGTATACATCTGACCCAGATTGATCCACATTAAGCTTAAAAACACCCACTCCGTCTATTTTATGTAGGTGGGAAAGGTTATTATGAACCACAGCCACTCTTTTTCCCTGGGTTAAATATTGGCTCACCAGGCTTTCCAGCATGGCAGAGTGGTCAGCTAGCAAAACCTGAGTAGCGGTCTGATAATGGACTGATTGCCCGGGATCTGCTACAGAATCGGCAATATGCTGAACCAGAACACTTTCCAGTTGAGACCGGCTTATCCCCCCACTCCTCACCAAGCGGACATCAGAACCGGTCAAGTCAAGAACGGTAGATTCTATACCAAGGCCAGTAGCCCCGGCATCCAAAACAGCGGCGATGCGACCATGTAGATCGTCTTTTACATGCTGAGCAGTGGTAGGGCTGGGTCGTCCAGACAGATTCGCACTGGGTGCCGCCAGGGGGCCGGTCCGGTTGATCAAAGCTATCGCCACAGGGTGCGAAGGCATGCGTAATCCTACTCCCAGCCGATGAGCGGTTACAATATCCGGTACATCAGGGCCTGCCGGTAGGATAAGGGAAAGCGGCCCCGGCCAAAAGTGCTCCATCAAGAGCTGGGCTGTGGCTGAGACCTGCGCAGTTATCTGCTTGACCTGATCGAAACGAGCAATATGAATGAGCATAGGATTAATAGGAGGGCGGTTTTTCGCCGCATATATTTTCTCCACGGCAGTTGGAGAAAATGCATCTGCCCCCAACCCATAAACGGTCTCGGTGGGGAAGGCTACCAGTTCTCCTGCTCTGATAAGGGCAGCCGCTTCTTCAATAATGCGCTCTGAAGGTTGACCAGGATCTACCTGCCAGTAAACGGTCTCCATTATAAACTCTCCTGGTGAGCTATCATGAGCCGATCAAGTCCCGCCCAGTCCCGCTCAACCTGCATCTTTACTGATGGAGGCAGCAACTGAGCCACTGCTTGGGACTGATTACAGCCAATTTCCATTAATAAATATCCGTCCGGACGTAAATAAGACCACACCTGAGGTATTAACCTTCTATAAAGCTCCAGTCCATCGCCAAACCCCCACAAAGCTTGGCGGGGTTCATAATCGCGCACTTGTATATCCAATTGGGCATATTCCTCCTCAGATATATAGGGCAGATTAGCGCAGATAAAATCAAACTGTTCCTGTACTGGCAGCGGTTCCAGTAAATCACCTTCCAGGAAACGAACCTCTACTCCGTGCTGCTGGGCATTCCAGCGAGCCACTTCCAAGGCTGGGCCAGAAATATCAATGCCGGTGACCTGAGCCTGCGGCAGATAAAAAGCTAGGCTGACTGCAATGGCACCCGATCCAATTCCTACATCACAAATTGATAGCGGTTTTTCCTGATCTGCCAGTTGCAAAACAGTTTCTACCAACAATTCCGTTTCCGGTCGGGGAATTAAAACTGCTGGGGTAACCTTAAAATCAAGACTCATGAATTCGCGCCTCTCCAGTAAATAGGCCAGCGGTTCCCCATTAGATCTTCTCTTTATAAATTCGCGATATTGCTCACGTTCATTCTTGTTCACCGGGGCATGATAATTGGCATACAAATAGACCCGGTCTTTATCGAGAACCTGGGCCAGGAGAACTTCAGCATTGAGCCGGGGTTCTTCTATGCCTTTATCCGTAAAAAACCGGGTAGTCCATTCCAGTAGATCTTTAATTGTCCAACTTTTTTGCATCAATCCACCCGTTTCAAACGTTCCGCTTGATCGTGAGCTACTAATGAATCAACGATTTCTTGCAGTTGGCCTCCCAATATCAAATCCAATTTATGCAAAGTGAGATTTATCCGGTGATCGCTTACCCTTCCCTGGGGGAAGTTGTAAGTGCGAATACGTTCACTGCGGTCACCGCTGCCTACCTGGCTCTTGCGGGCTCCGGCCATCTCGGCATTTTTTTCATCTTCCATAGTTTCTTTCAAGCGGGCCCGCAATACCCGCATGGCCTTAGCCTTGTTTTTATGTTGCGACTTCTCGTCCTGGCAGGTAACTACCAGACCAGTGGGAACATGAGTAATGCGTACCGCTGATTGCGTAGTATTGACCGACTGTCCCCCCGGACCACTGGAGCAGTAAACATCAACTCTCAATTCATTAGGATCGATGTCCACTTCCACTTCTTCCGCCTCCGGCAATACCGCTACCGTAGCCGCTGAGGTGTGGATACGTCCTCCCGACTCAGTGGTTGGAATACGCTGGACCCGATGTACACCAGATTCGTATTTTAACTGGCTGTAGACTCCCTGTCCATCCACCACGAAAATAATCTCTTTGATGCCACCGATATCGGTGTAGTGAACATCCATAATATCGGTTTTCCAGCCCTTTTCCTCTGCATAGCGGGAATACATGCGAAACAAGTCCCCCGCAAACAGAGCCGCTTCATCTCCGCCCGTGCCTGCTCTTATCTCCATAATAACGCTCTTATCATCATCAGGATCACGGGGCAGCAGTGCAACTCTAAGTTGTCGTTCCAAGGATTCCTGCTGCTCCTGCAGGCTGGTCAGTTCTTCGGTCAGCATCTGTTTAAACTCTTCATCTTGATCTTGCTCCAGCATTTCGCGGGTATCAGTCAGCTGCTGCAGAACCGATTTATATTCTCGATAAGCAGTCACTATTTCGGTTAAGTCCGAATGAGCTTTAGCATATTTTTGATAGCGAGCCTGATCGGAAATAATTTCCGGCTGGCTGAGCTGCTCATTTAATTCCTGGTATTTATCGTCCAAGCTCTGAAGTTTTTCCAGCATCAGGGAATAGATCCTCCTTAAATAATGTCAGCAGGTGTTTAGGCCCGGGCTACTCCCAACTGAGCCATAACCGGATCAGTAACTTTTTCCTGATCCTCATTTTTAATAGGTAAAACGGCTTTTAAGGCTTGTAAGGCTACTTCCAACTGCTGGTCATCGGGTTCTCGAGTAGTCAGTTTCTGCAACCATAATCCTGGGGCAATGATTATCCGTGCCCACCGGTTATGATAATACTTCCCGGAAAACCTGATAAATTCATAACCCAATCCGGCCACGATCGGCAAAACCGCTAATCTGGTCCAAATTCGGTAGAACAGAGTGCCTTCTCCCAGCATTACAAATACCAGTATAGAAATAACCATAACTATCAACAGAAAGCTGGTGCCGCAGCGAGGATGAAGAGTGGGATGTTTGCGAGCGTTCTCTACGGTCAGCTCTTCACCGGCTTCATAGGTAAATATGGTCTTATGCTCAGCCCCATGATACATAAATACCCGATCTATTTCTTCCATACGAGAGATAGCGTAAACATAAAGTAAGAAAAAGGCGATGCGTAAGATACCCTCCACCAGGTTTTGAGCTACCACGCCACCGATAAACGCCTGGGTATAATGAACCACCGCCGTAGGCAGTATTACAAACAGAAGTATGGCCAAACCGAAAGCAAAAATCCCGGTCAAGACCAGTTCGGTGATACTCAGTTCTTCCTCTTCCTCAGGCATAGACAGGTTAGCCGACTTATTAAGCATGCGTATGCCAACTGCCATGGAACTTATCAGCTGATACGTTCCCCGAATAAGCGGCCATTTTAAGAAAGACCAGCGCCGGGGCAGTTCCTTGTTGGGTTCCGTCTCCAGTTCAATACCGCCTGAGACAGTTCTAACTGCTAATGAGGTATGCTGAGGGCCGCGCATCATTATCCCTTCGATGACAGCCATACCTCCAATAGATGGTTTTTGTCCCATTTTTAGCACCCAATTTCTATTCCTATAAGCAAAATAGCAGAGGACTCCGCTCTGCTATTGCCAGGTTATTGTAAACCGTATTTCTTCTTGAAACGTTCGACCCTTCCAGTAGTATCAACGATCCTGGAACGATTACCAGTGTAGAACGGATGGCACTTCGAACAAATTTCCACGCGTATGTTCTCTTTAGTTGACCCCACTTCGATTTCATTCCCACAGGCACATTTGGCCATGGTGGGCTTGTAGGCAGGGTGGATATTATCCTTCATTGATTTCACCTCGCTTTTTGCACAAGTTTGCTGGCGATTGCCTTGTTGAGCAAACTGCAAATGAAATTATAGCAATAATCACAACAAAAAACAAGGCAAAATCAGGCTAGTGTTTGTTTAGCGGTCTAGGTTGGTTCTGAACTCGTAAAACGATACTTGAAAAACTGCTGCTGGAAAAAGCTATCGTAGTTGGTAAAGAACTCATCTCCATCGTCCGCGTCTTTGATCTTTTGATTAAAGATAAACATTTTGGCATCCAGGTTATCCATCATGTGCAGAACAAAAGCTTCTGGGAACATGGGAACTACAGGGGAACCAAACTCAGTAGTACCATGATGACTCAGTATCATATGTTTGATCATCCACTCCAGTTCTTGGGGGAAATCCTGCCCCTGACTGCGTACTACAGCAATCGCGTTGCCGATGCGTTCCACTCCCATCATGATATGCCCCAGTAGTTGTCCTTCGACAGTGTATTCGGTGACGACTTTGATCCGATATTCATCCAGTTTGCCTATGTCATGTAAAAGAGCACCTGTAATCAAAAGATCGGTATTAAGCCAAGGATATGCTGCTCCGAGTTGTACAGATAAATCTGCCACCTGCAGAGTATGCTCCAGGAGGCCTCCCGGATAGTTGTGATGCACCTTTTTGGCGGCGGTAGCACCGTAAAACTGCTGGCGAACTTCGGAGGTGAAAATTGCCTCCAGCAGTTGTCCTAAAGCTGGTTCTTTAACCTGGGCCAACAGTAGGTTAAACTTTTCAATGAGCCGTTCTACATCGATATCCGGTTTTTTCAAATAAGGAAAAATGTCTTCCTGCAGCGCTTTTATCCGTTTGGCAGTCACCTGCAGCTTATTATTGTAACTGCCCAGGTCACCTAATACTCCCAGAAGAGTACCCGCTTCCACTGGTCCATTGACCTGGCAGCTATCCCAGACAATAGCATCTACTTCACCAGTAGAGTCACCCAGCTTTAGATTTATTATGTCCCGACCATCTTTAGTCTTGCGCTGGTTCTTTTCCAGAACCAGGTATTTTCCCCACAGCTGACTGCCGGTAGGTAAAGCTCTCAATTCCTGTATGGTAAATGGCCCTTTATTCTCCAAAACTTCACTCCCTTTTATTTCAACGCAATGGATGGGTATAAGAACCAATACCCACCTGAGGTAATTCATGCTGCAAAATGCTTAAAAAAGATAGCATACCCACACCTGTTTCCTGATTATCAAACAAATCCAATAAATAATCAGGGTCAATATTTAAGTTACGCAGTTGTATCATGTCCACTGGGTTTTTTCTCAGGAATTCCAGCAAGGCTTCTATCTCCGATTCGCGATCCGTAAATCCCGGAAAAGCTAACAGATTTATAGAAACATTGACTCCCGTTTCGCGAGCCTTAACTATGGAATCGCTCACCTGTGCAAACTTATAGCTACGAGGTCTATGATACTTCACATAGTTGTCTTCATCAAATGAAAATACTGTGACCCTCATACTGTCAAGACCAGCGTCATACAACTGACTCAGTCCGCTGCTGAATCCAGCATTGGTGTTGATGTTGATAGTACCTTTATCAGTGTGTTGGCGTACCATCTTGATAGCTTCCGCCAGACGAGGGGCATTCAGGGCAGGCTCCCCTTCACATCCCTGCCCAAAACTGATAATAGCCTCTTGAGCATTTTGGAGATGATCTCCAGCAATTTCGGCAATTTCCTGGGCATCAGGCACAAAATTCAAACGCTGTTGAGGAGAATCAACCCCGTGGTGACTTTCCGAAATGCAGCCGATACAATCGGCATTACAGGTCGGCATAGTGGGAATGCCTCCTTCCCAGCGGCGATAGAATACATTTTGCGCTGTAAAGCAACTGTAGTCCAGAGAGCAGTGCGCCAAATGCTGTAAGATCCTGTTGTCCGGATATTTACGTAGCTGTCGGTTTATCCGCTCGGGAAGTCGAGCCGTATTATAGTAGACTGGATGCCATTTGCGATGTTCATCGGTTTGCACCGCTGCCGTATATACCTGGCCATTTTTGAAACCCACCGCAGCATAGCCCAGCAAGGGCAGATCCACGGCACCTCTACTGCTGACACAGGCTGGTAACAAAGTTCTGGTAAATCCCTGCGGCAGTAGGGCTGCCACTGCATAAGCCTTCTGTCCCCGACTAGAGGGGTCGGTCTCAAAATAGGTCAGCCTATCTCCATCTAATCCCACCGGGATATAGTAAGGTACCGTCACCAGGGAAGCCCCCTTGGGCAGGGGTATCATCTCCGACTCTTCAGGCTCAACCCAGTTGGTACCGGTTCTACCCAGCATAGCTATGCCGGAGTGTTCTAATAATTCCTGGTTTTCATTGGCATAAAGAGCTAGAAACATAACCATCCTCACTTTCAAGGTCTATCTATAGACTAGCTGAAAACATCTCATAAAAAAAGCCCCCTTAAACGGAGGCAAAAAGAGACCAGCCGTACTAAGCATTATGCTTGACGTGACTGGTCTTAAATATTTAGCTACTCGTGCTGTTATCCAAGAAGGCAATTTCGGCATCAAGCAGTTCTTTTAATTTCCGCAACTCCACCTCAGTAAATGTGATACCTTTTCCCATCTTATCATGCTTTTCGTTCCAATCTCTGATATCATACTTTGGTTCTCCGCCGCTCCAACTTACACGGTTTAGTTCTTTTTTCCAGCCTCTTGAGCCCTCAGAGATTATACCTAATTCATTAATAATCTCATATTTAAAATCGTTACGGTCTGCCATGATAAAACACCCCCTTAAGTTACCATTATCCGCCAAGCTGGTTTATTTCCAGTTGACGATGAACCCCGCGGCTCAAAACTGAATCTGTATCCGCTATTTGATGCGATGTTTTCAAAGTTCTCTTTCGCTGTAGAGGAAAAAGGTACCCATATTATTCCAGATTGTTCTCTTTTATCAATATAATGAATATGTTCTTGCTTAAGTCGATGTAGAATATCTCCGCCTCGCTTTGTAAAGGCTCTCTGTGCCTTTGTTCTACCCACATTATTCATCTTTGCAGTCTCCGGAGCGCTCTTGTTTTGTATCATACGCGAGCCACTCACCACATTGCTTGATTCTAGCGATGAGTCAGTTGGGTTTTCTGATGTGCTTGTCTCATGTTTGTCGGTACTGACGCGCACGAGATCTTCTGCCTGCTTGGTCGTGATAGCTTTTTCTTCTCGCTTTTTTGATTCAGGACGCAACACCTGGGGAGAAGCTGTTATTATAGGCAACATCTTATTTTTGCTGTCATCCCCATCCTCAACCGTTTCTTCATCTCCATTGTGCCACTCATCCATGATCTGCATCGCACGAATCTTTACTCGTGAAAGCAATTCAGAACTGGTTGTATTTGCTATCGGCTCAATCATACTCTCTTGAAAAATACCGTAATTGTTCAGTTCATTTATTACACGTACCATGGTGCCCTCCGGGTCCCGATAATACTCACTTCCGCGAATCCGAATGAATCGCCAACCCATTCTCTCAAGAATCGTCTGGCGTTCCATGTCAGCACGGACTTTTTCCTCTCCACTATGATACTGCTCTCCATCACATTCGACAGCAATCTTCTCACCTTTGTATTGAACGACCATATCAATGCGATATGCGCCTACCTCCCACTGTTGACTAATATGGTATCCGGCAGCCACCAATGATTTTCCGACGGTCTCTTCAAATGGAGATTCTGCTTTGGCTTCAATAGCCTCTGCCAAACGTGAAAAAGCCTGTGGATTATCAGCATATTCCAGCAAATCGCGCCGCATATCCCCAGACTTTAGATCTTTTGAGTAGTCGAGAGAGTGAATAATCCAAAGTTGATCTTTTGCACGGCTTGCTGCGACGTTATATCTTTGCTTTGTTGATTGGTCTACACCTTCGCCCGATAATTTCAGTGGGCCATCTCCCTCGTTGCTGTCGACCGTAGAAAGAAATATTACATCTCGTTCGTCGCCCTGAAAATGAGATGCGTTACCGCAAAGGATGCGCCGTTCTTCGATAACGCTCGGTTCAAGTCTTTTGAAAATTATTTGTTGAATCAGCTTTGCCTGATCGTCGCCAAGTAGAGAAATTGCACCAAAAGTTTCCCTCTCATACTCTGGCTGTTCCATACAGGCCATCATCAGTGAAACCACGGATTCAGCTTCTTCAATATTGATTTTGCGACGGCCTTCGCGCTGACCATTAAAAACTCTGTAATTAACGACAGGAGGAACAACGATGCAATTACTTGCATCCCGCAACGGCCTAATTTTGAAATCGTATGACAGCTTGTTGCTATAACCTATTATGTCTGGAACACATCTGAAATGCTCACGTAGCATGAGCGGCTGATACGTTGTTCCGGTAATATCATACAAAGATGTTTTTGCATCATAAAGATGCCAATTAGGAATGACATCTTTAATATACATCTCCCGTAGTGCATTCATGCGGTCAATATCAACACCAACCGCCATAGGACTGACCTGCTTGTCATCTCCGACGATAATTACTTTCTTGGCTAAATACATAATTGCGAGTGCAGACACATCAGATTGGCTTGCCTCGTCTACGATGACGACATCAAAGCAATTTTGTGAAGGATCAAGGCTCTCCAGCGCTTTACCAACGGGCATAATCCATGCGGGAACAGCAGCCTGACATTTTGCCATCAAGTCGCGGGCCTGCTTTCTGAGCGCAGGTGCATTTTTACCTGTACCTTTGCCTATTTTCTTAACTGTGAGTTTCCAGCCCACCAGTGCCTGCTTTGTTTCAAGGTTTCGTTCTGTCCTAAGAAGCAAATGATACCAAGCCTTGTTTGCGGCCAGCTCCGCCGTTTTGCCCCTCAGTTCCTTGCTGAGCATAACAGCTTTACTCTGTAGTTCCTCGAATGGTTCAGCTGTTATTTCTTCAATAATTCCTGCAAACTGTTTCCATTTCCATGCCTGCTCGATGGTATCCGGACACACGGTTTCACCGTGGATTCCCTCGCGGGCCGCGATGGCAGTAGCCCAAGCAGGTGCTACAGATTCTATCTTTGCCAGAACATCTATCCGCTTTGCTTGTAATGTATATTTTTCAAATAGCTGAGACAGCCTACGATATCCATCTTCATACCGCTCAATCTCTTTCTCACGCAGAGCAGAGATTGCAGCAATACATATAGTTGAATTTTTGCATTTACCTTCCGACAGGATAGAAATAGCGTGTTGTCTGCGCTGCCTAATGGTGCTCAATTGTAGAAACAGTGTTGCGGCTCGAATGTACAACGGGACTATATGATGGATTGATTTTAGTATTTTCTCAGTGCGAACAAGCACTGAATCCAAATCCGAATAGTCAAAAATGACCTCTGAATTAAGTCCGGCCGCGTCAATCAAACTTGTAAACTGCGCAAATTCGTTTTGATACCAGTCTAGGTAGCGCCGGATATTAGGAATCCTCTGCCTACATATTTCCTCAGGTTCATCACCCAGCGTAGAAAAAGATGGAGAGTCTTGTTTAGCCATCAGCTCATCCCATAACATCTCTGTTCCTGCCCGCTTTTCCAAAAGCTCGATGTGTCGGAGAATAATGGTGCAGTCATCTGAAGATGTGACCGTATTTCCATTGATTGTAACAAGTGAAAACGCATTCTCAAGCGACTTGTTAAAGAGAAAATCTATTTTTGTGACTTTACCCTTTCTTTGGAAAATATCCGATAGTTTTAATATCTGAGGCTTAATCTGAGACAGAACTATATTATCCTTAAACGATACCGTTTTTCCAAGCATCATAGTAACTATAGATTCGGCATAGGAGGCTGTATCTTCAATTGATGAAATTAGCATTTCCCACTTTTGCCTAAAACCGCCGCCCTTATGCCCGTCAACAGCCGCTTGAATCATCCAGCCATCTATTGAATTAAATGAATTTACATATGATGTTAAATCTTCAATGGCTCGATCAGTAGGGTTATCCGCAAGAATACACGCTTTGGATTCGTGTTCAGCTATAATACAGCCTTTGGTATAATCACATCTAATCACCAAAGACAATGCTTCACCTATTCGATCAAGAGCGCTATAGCTTTCAGCTTCTGTATGTATATCTGCAGAAAATGTAGCTGTAGACATAAGTAATTCTGGATTTGGTATTTCATAAGCTAATTCGGTTTCCTCTTCAGGCGTTATGCCTGCGTTGCTTCGATATAGAAGATGCAACTCATCGACAGTTGCCGGAAGTGGGCGATAAAGACGTACTTTTCCAGGAATGTAGGACAATTCGTCGGCATAACTGTTAACAAATTCTGCGGCTTTGGCAGGTGAAAAACTATCACCATTATAAACAATAGGCTCAAATTCACGATACTTAAT